>DATKYK010000016.1 GCA_035528575.1 Dehalococcoidia bacterium
TGGAGAGCGCTGCCGACATCGTTAGCTATATGGATGTCGATCTTTCAACCGACCTGGCGGCCTTTCCCCACCTCATCCAGGCTATTGAGGAGGGCTATAGCATAGCCATCGGCTCCCGGCTCCTTCCAGGCTCATCGGTTAAGCGCTCCTTTAAGCGCGAATTAACCTCCAGAAGCTATAATCTCATTATTAAGTCGATGTTCAGAACAAGATTCTCTGATGCACAGTGTGGCTTTAAGGCACTTAGTGGTAAAGCGGCCCAGGAACTGGTGCCCCTGATACAGGATCAAGAGTGGTTCTTCGACACCGAGCTGCTTATCCTGGCCGAAAAAAAAGGCTATCGCATAAGAGAGATACCTGTAGCCTGGATCGAGGATCCCGACACCAGGGTCGCCATTGCCAGTACCGTCTCCGAGGATCTAAAGGGGTTGCTGAGGCTGAGGTTTCGCTCTGGGGAACCTTAGAAAATACGTTGGATTGACTTTTTCTCCTAGTTATTAAGATTATATTTAGCTAAAATGGAGGAGCTTAAGTGCTATGTCTAATGCCATTCTGGTAATCGATATGGTGCGTGGCTTTTTTGAGGAGGGAAATCCCCTCTACCTAGGTGAGCGGGCACGCCGCATTATACCGAACATCCAGAGGCTTCTTAAGCACGAGATAGAGAAAGGCTCAAGGGTATTCTTCCTCTGTGACAATCATGTCCCCGATGACCCGGAGTTCGCCATGTTTCCCTCTCACTGTATCATGGGGACCGCAGAGGCAGAGGTCATCCCCGAACTTGCCCATTTTTCAAAAAGTCCTGGAGAGATTATTCCCAAGAGGCGCTTCAGTTGCTTCTTAGAAACAGACCTGGATGAGAAGCTAAAGGCATTTTCCCCAGATAAGCTGATAGTCTGCGGTGTGGTAACAGATATCTGTGTCCTTCATACCGTATTCGATGCCAGGGGTCGAGACTACGAGGTAGATGTACCCCTGGATTGCGTTGCCGCCTTCGACGAGAGAGCCCACCATTTCGCCCTGCAGCACATGGAGAAAGTCCTGGGGGCAAGGCTGGTTGGCCCCCAAAAGGCAATTAAGGGCGACCAAGCTAGATTTGTGACCTCCGATGCTATCCTCTCCGGGGAAACCGCGGATATCTACTTCGCCCGAACCGTTGAGATTTTACGAAGAGAGGGCCTAAACCCCACGGCAACAATGGAGGTTTTTCCATCAAAGGCAGGGGTCCTCTGCGGCATCGAGGAGGTCAAGGCACTGCTTTCCAGGTTACTACCCTCGGGTAGTGAGATATGGGCGCTTGATGAAGGGGAATCCTTTCAAAGAAAAGAGGTTGTACTTAGGATAACCGCGCCATACCTGAGCTACGGCTTGCATGAGACTACTATATTGGGCATCCTGTCCCACTGTAGTGGCTGGGCAACGGCGTCCAGAGAGTGTGTCGATGCTGCTCACGGGATCCCCGTAATCAGCTTCGGCGTTCGCCATATACATCCCTCTGTGGCTGGCGTAATGGACTACTCCGCCATCATCGGCGGTTGCACCGGCTGCTCCTCCGTCGCCGGCGCCAAGATTGCCGATATCGAGCCCTCGGGGACTATGCCTCACGCCCTGATACTTATCATAGGCGATACCGCCCGGGCGACTTTAGCCTTCGATGAGCATATGCCACCTGAGGTGCCTCGCATCTCTCTGGTCGATACCTTCAAGGATGAGGTTGAGGAAAGCGTCATCGTTGCTAGGGCGCTTGAAGGTCGCCTTCAGGGGGTGCGCCTCGATACCCCATCGGAAAGGGGTGGCGTCACCGCTGATCTGGTCAGGGAGGTTAGAGCCCATCTCGACCTGGCCGGCTTCAATGAAGTAAGCATCTTCGTCAGCGGGGGGCTTGACCCGGAGCGGATCAGATACTTTCTAGAAAATGGTGCCCCCGTAGATGCCTTTGGCGTGGGAAGCTACATCAGTGGCGCTAAACCTATCGACTTCACAGCCGACCTCCACGAAATAGAGGGGAGACAAATTGCCAAACGCGGCCGTCTTCCTGGCATCAACCCCAACCCAAACCTCAAGCGCGTTATGTAAGCTCGTCTGCAGGTACTCGATGCCTCACAAACGTGTGATTTGAAATATATCAGCGAACGAGGATATTTATACATATAGCAGTACCTGTGCTATAATCTCCGCGTTAGGTACGTTATGAAAGCACTCATTTTAGCTCCTTATAGTCCATCTGTCCTAGAAAGGTTGAGTAAAAGCCTGGAAGTTATCTATGAGAGCTGGATGGATACCAGGAGGCTGGTGCCCGCAGATGAGCTTATCGACCGCATTCAAGGGCAGGATATAGAAATAGTCATAATCGAGGCTGACTTCATTTTTCGCGAGGTTTTCGAGAGGGGTAGAAAACTGAAGCTCGTGGGGGCTTGCAGGGGTAATGTGACACATGTTGATATAGAAGCGGCCACGGAGCGTGGTGTGCTAGTAGTTAACACCCCCGCCAGGAACGCCACTGCAGTGGCAGAGCTGACGGTGGGTTTGATGCTGGCTCTGGCGCGAGATATCCCCAAAGCGCACCAAATGGTAAGCTCGGGTGGGTGGGTTGACCCCACTGCTTGCTATTCTTCATTTCGCGGCACTGAGCTTGCCGGGAAGACCATAGGCATAGTGGGTTTTGGGTCTATCGGGCAACAGGTGGTGAGGAGACTAAGCGCCTTTGATGCCTCTATCCTGGTGTATGACCCCTATGTCAACAACGAGGAAATAGAAAGGGTGGGAGCCAGTACTCTGGGGCTTGACGAACTGGTAGCGCAATCGGATTTCGTTACACTCCACTGCCCAACTATTCCAGAGACCCTGGGGCTCATCAATGCACAGAGAATTGCTTCTATGAAGCCTACCGCCTATTTGGTGAATACCGCTGGCTCAACCGTGGTCGATCAGGGAGCAACTGTCCAGGCTTTGAGAGAAGGACACATTGCCGGGGCCGCCTTCGATGTCTACGAGACCTGGCCGGTGAAGCCCGATAACCCCCTTCTGAAGCTGGACAACGTAATCCTTACCCCCCATATTGGTGGATCGACAGATGAGACGATAGAGCGCCATTCCCTGATGATAGCTGAAGACATCGAGAGATTTATAAAGGGAGAGCGCCCCAGGAATCTGCTCAATCCACAGGCGTGGAATAGAGTTGTCAATTAAGTACGTGCTAGCCATTGATGCCGGTTCTTCAGGTGTCCACGTCCTAATTACCGACCTCCAGGGCCACCCGGTTTCTCATGTGCATCAGGAATGGGACTACGATATACCTGCTGAGGTTGCCCCGCTGGGGCGGGAATTCGATCCCGCTAAGTTTTGGGGTATCATCTGCCAACTTATTGGAGAATCCATTAAGAAATCCGCGATAACCCCCAATGAAATCATCGCGGTTGGTGCTGCCAGCCAGAGGCAGGGTGTAGTATTTCTGGATAAGGATGGGCACGAGCTGTATGCCGGCCCCAACCTTGATCTCAGAGCCCTATCCGAAGGCTTCTCCATCGATAGCGAGTTTGGCAATGAGATTTACCGGATCACCGGTCATGCCCCTTCATTTATGTTTACTCCGGCCAAGCTTAGATGGTTCAAGGCTAATCATCCACATATATATGAGCAGATAGCCACAGTGCTTTCCATCAGCGACTGGATCATTTACCGGCTCTCTGGTGAGCGAGTTGGCGAGCTTTCCAGTGATTGCGATATAGGCCTGGTTGACATCCGTGAATTGAAGTGGTCTGGCCTATTGATGGAAATGCTGGAGCTACCCAAGGGGATTTATCCCGAAATCACAACCGCTGGTACCAGAGTTGGCACGGTTTCAGAAGCGGCTGCCGAGCAGGCAGGCCTGGTACCTGGCACATCGGTCGTTACCGGTGGTGCAGATACCCAGTGTGGCTTGCTTGGCATGGGGGTAAAAGATGAAGGGCAGGTGGGTGTTGTAGCAGGCTGGAGTGGCTCTATACAAATGGTGACCTCCCAGCCAATTATCGATTCGCAATGCAGGCTTTGGAGCGGGTGTCATGCTATTACGGGGAGGTGGGTACTGGAAAGTAACGCTGGTGAATCGGGTGGTGCCTATCGCTGGTTAAATGGGCTTATCTTTGGACAGTCAAATAGAGACATGTACGATTTAATGGATGGGTTGGCACAAGAGGCACCGCCTGGGGCTGGGGGGGTGCTTGCCTTTACCGGTCCAATGGTGATGGATATGAGCCGGCTTAGACCGAGCCTGGGTGGCTTTATTTTCCCAACTACCCCTACCGTGACAAATATCGAGAGGAAACACCTCGTCAGGGCAACAATAGAGAACCTCTGTTTCGCCTTCAAAGCCAACTGCGCCCAGTTGGAGGAGGTCTCCGGACTCAGGACGAAGGGGATAAGCATCGGGGGTGGTTTGGCACAGAGCCGATGCCTGGTTCAGATTCTCTCCGATTTGGTTGGCCTGGAGGTGGCTTCCTTCGAGATGCCCCAGGTCTCGTCACTAGGAACGGCTATGTGCGCTGCAGTTGGCTCTGGCATCTATGACAACCTTGGTCAAGCTATGGAGGCCATGCGACCTGTACCCAGAATGGTCGAGCCAGATAATGAGAGGGCCAAGGAATATGCCCAGTACTACGGGAGATGGATTTCTACTGCTAAGTGGCTGGAGGATTTAAATGAAAAATGGTATGAGCAAATGGGATGCTGAAAAGAAAACTGTCCTCGAGGCGGCTCAGAAGATGGCGCAGAAGGAACTGGTGGTGGGCACCTCGGGAAATGTGAGCATGCGCCTCGGAGTGCACAACGGCAGGGAACTGATGGCAATCACTCCCAATGCGCGCTACTACGATACAATCGATGTCGATGACATAGTAGTTGCCGATTTCGAGGGAGAGAACGTCGAGGGAGAGCTAAAAATATCCATAGAGAAGCTGCTGCATATCGGTATTTACAAAGCGCGCAGGAAGGTAAATGCAATCGTTCACACTCACCCCGTTTTCGGCAGTGCCATTTCTGTTACCGGCCTGGAGATCCCTGCTTTTCTTGATGACCAGATTACCTATATTGGCGGGGAGATAAAGGTGGCCGAATATGCCCTTCCCGGCACTCCGGAGCTGGTGGAGAATGTGCTTTCAGCGCTGGGGCCCAGGAACGGAGTTCTACTGGCAAATCACGGTGCCTTGAGTGTGGGGAGGGATATGAGAGAGGCCTTTACCATCTGCGAGATGTTGGAGAAGACAGCGAAGATATATGTGTATGCGCTGAGCCTGGGGAGTATTAACCCTGTTCCTGCCAAGGCAGCTGAGGTGGAGAAGGCCTTCTTTAATTTTCTCTATGGCGAGAGTGAATAATAGCGGGCCAACACGCTTTACCTAGCACTTAAGGGGTTAAATAATTTACCCGAGCAGTGCCCAGGCTATAAATAGCTAGTTACGATCCTCCCATCATAATAAAAACCGCTTCGTTTCCCGTAGAACTACCTCTTCTAAACCTGTCTACTAAGCCCTTTCCCAACTAGCAAATCACACAGGGCTTGTATCATTTTAATGCGATAGCTATACTACCAGACAGTAGGTTTCTTATAGGAAGTCAGTTGTTTAACGTAGTGGCAATATGGCCTGATGTGGAGAAACTGCTATGCCAAAGAAAATGCCTCAATACGTGGAAGGGTTTAACCCGTTCGGTGATCTTATGGGTCTGACCTTTACCAGGGCAGAGAAGGGAAATAGTCAGTGTGTGCTTGAAGTTAATGCAAAGCTGCTAAACCCCTTCCGAATTTTGCATGGCGGAGCCACGTATACTATGGCAGATACCGGCATGGGTGCAGCCCTTCTTTCTTGCATAGAGCAGGATGAACTATGTGCAACCATAGAGATTAAAATAGTCTATTTCAAATCGGTGGATTCGGGCACTCTTACCTGCGATACAAAGGTTATAAGTAAAAGTAAAAGAATTGCCACTTTGGAATCAGAGATAAAACACGAAGGTCATCTTGTCGCCAAGGCTCTCGGAACCTGGTCTATATACAAGGAAAAGATGGATTGATTTCCTTATGTAGCGAAGGCTTCTCACAAACAACTGCAAATGTAGCCAGATGTGGTGATATATTTACGATATTCGAATGTGTGGTGCAATGATGAAGGTAAAAACATTTATGTCAAGAATACAGGGGGTGCCTTCCCAGTTTATCGAAAAAGTGAAAAATACTGTAGGAGAGGAAAATGTCTCAGAGAAGGAATGCGACCTCATTTCTTACAGTCTTGACTACTGGCTGTATGGGGTATTCCTTTCTCAGTATGGCAATTTACCGTCGCTTCCCGGTGTAGTTATCTCTCCACAGAATCGCGATGAAATACAGGGTGTCCTAAAATACGCCAATGAATATAAGGTTCCCATCACGCCATTTGGTGGCGGTTCCGGTGTTCTTGGTGGGACCATTCCCACAGAAGGGGGCGCTATCCTGAACCTTCAGAGAATGAATAGATTTATTTCCCTGGATGAAATATCACTGGTCGCTGAGTTCGAAGCTGGAATTATCGGTACAAATCTGGAGCGGGAGTTGAACTACAGGGGCTATTCAATGGGAAATATTCCCCAGTCTCTCCACTGCTCCACCCTCGGTGGGTGGATCTCAACCCGCGCTGTGGGGCAGTTCTCCACCAAATACGGGAAGATCGAGGACATGGTTCTGGGAATGGAGGTAGTCCTTCCCGATGGAAATCTGCTCGATATCAAACCGGTTCCTAGACGCTCCACCGGACCTTCACTGAAAGACCTGTTCCTCGGCGGTGAAGGAAGCCTTGGTATAGTGACCCAGGCAGTCGTATCGGTGCACCCTTTGCCAGAAGGGACGGTAAAACAATCGTTTGTTTTCCACTACATCGAGGCGGCGTTGGGTGCGGTGCGAAGAATCCTGAGAGGCGATGCAAGGCCAGCAGTGGTGAGAATATTCGATGAAGCTGAAACTGAAAGGTATTTCGGGGAAATAAAAGACAAGGTAACGGTTATCTTCATCTCAGAAGGCGATTCAGATTACGTGGCACTCGAAAGCAGCGTCATTAAAAGAATTTCCGAGGAAAATGGAGGGGAGCCTCTGGGAGAGGAGCCGGTTAATATATGGCTTAAGAAACGTTTCGATATTGGTTTAGGTCCAATAATAATGCAACAGGGGGCAATTGTCGATACAATTGAGGTTGTTTCTCTATTTACAGATGCCGCAAATCTCTACAGTGATATGATCGCATCAATGAAGGCAGTGGATGGTGCACTATCGGTTTCGGGGCATTTCTCCCATTTTTACCCGGAAGGGGCCTGCCTGTATATAACATTCGCCGGCTTCCCCAAAGACCCGCTTTGTTACTATCAGGATACATGGACGGCTGCCATGGAAGCCACTTTAAGGAACAACGGCTCTATTAGCCATCACCACGGAATTGGATACTGGCGAAGGCAGTTTATGCAGCAAGAGTTGGGTGCTCACGGGGTCGAGCTGCTAAAGAGAATTAAGCTTGCATTAGACCCAAATGGTATTATGAACAGGGGAAAACTCGTAGAAGATGGAAGATAAAAAAGAAACGGCACAGATCACAAATTGTGCACTGTGCGCCAATATGTGTAAGTACAGTTGCCCAACGTATCTGGCTACGGGAAAGGAAACAATTACCCCTCAGAAAATGGCGCGTCTCATTCTGTATGAGGAGAAAGCACTTATTGAAGACAAACCAGACTTCTTTGACGTTATGTTCCAGTGTGCCATGTGCGGGGCATGCAAGGCACACTGTATCTACGATAATTATGACCTGAGGAAATTCATTCAGGGAGAGCGAAGCAAGGCCTTCAAAGAGGGCATGCTTCCTCATGAGACCAGAAAAATAATAGAGACGTTCACCAGATTCGGTAATCCCCACGGTGAGCGTCAAGCTCTTCAAAAAGGTAGTGGAGATATAGGTTATTTCGTTTCCTGTTCTGCATACAGGGATCAACATTTACTGAAGGCTATGGACAGAATAATCACGGTGAGCAAGGAATCCGTTCAGCAATTCGGTGGTGCCGATATATGCTGTGGTGCACCCCTTTACCACGCTGGAGATATGGAAGGTTTCAAGAAGGCAGCAGAAAAAGTGAAAGGGGAGATTCAAAACAGGAAACTGAGCAGGGTCGTTTTGGACTGCCCCACATGCATGAAAATGATGACAGGGGTGTATAAAGATGTCGGCGTTGATTTAGGTGTGGAGTTTGTTCACACCACCGAATTCCTCAGCGATTTACTCAGGAAAGGGAAGATAAGTGTTAGGGGGGCAAATAATACAGCAACCTTTCACGACCCTTGTATCCTGGCAAACGATATGGGTATTACCACTGCTCCCAGAGAGATCCTCGGAGCACTGGGGTTTGAGATAATAGAGCCAGTTCACTCAAGAGAGGATACACACTGCTGCGGCGGATTATGCGGAGCGAGAATTGGAGACTGCAGACTCAGCGATAGATTAAGGTTGATGCGCATTAGTGAACTTAAGCAAACCGCCGCCGATGTCTATCTTTCAGCGTGCCCCACCTGTAAAGCTGTCTTGTCCGATGTGGACATGAAGTATATAGCCGAACTTGTTGCGGAGCAAATTATCGATGAATGAAGGGAAGTTGACACGGAACATAAAAGGCGAGATGGAAAAAGCGACTGGTAAAAAGGCAAAAAGATGAAATATTTTGTTGTCATCGATGGGGGAACGCAGAATATAAAGGCATTCATCTTCGATGAAAAAGGGAATGAGGTATATGGCGATGCATATCCGGTGACCCCCTACTTTGCTCCACAACCTAATTTTGCCGAGCAGGATGCTGAGGAGTATCTGAGAATTACCCAGAAAGTAACCAGGAGTGTGGTGGAAAATTCCAGTGTTCCCAGAGATGAGCTCGCTGCCGTTGCCATCACAACACACAGAAGCACCATTGTGCCTGTCAATGCAGCTGGCAGACCGGTTCGTCCCGCTATCACCTGGCTTGATGAGCGCAAAACAGAGGGGCTTAAGCTCCCCGGTGGAGCCTTACTATCACTGGGTTTCAGGATTTCTCGAATGACACCGAAGCTAAAGGAGTATCAGAGAAGGTCCAAGTTTAACTGGCTCAGAAAGTACGAGCCGGAAAATTATGATAAGACGCACATATTCCTCACTGTCTCATCTTATATCTTTCACGCACTAACAAGCCAGTTCAAAGATTGTTCCTCCATGATAGTAGGGCTTTTCCCCGTCGACCTTAAGGGGCTTAAGTGGCATCCCAAGGAAGTTGTATACCAGATTTTCGGGGTTGAGCGAGAAAAGTTACCTCCACTGGTTTCACCAGCCGAGATTGCAGGGACGGTTTCAGAGGAAGGCGCAAGAGATTTCGGCATACCGCAAGGTCTCCCCGTAATCATCGGAGCGGGGGATAAACAATCCGAACTGCTGGGCGCTGGCGCAATAAGTAACGATGTCGCTGAAATCAGCTACGGAACGGCTGCGGTCATTGAACTACTCTCCAACAAATATGTAGAGCATCCTCAGATGGATTTCTTTACCTGGGGAGCAGCAATTCCCGATCACTGGGCACTCGAAGGCTTTGTGGGGAGAGGATACTGGATGGTATCCTGGTTCAGAAGGGAGTTTGCCAAATACGAGGAGGAAGAGGCTAAGAAACTTGGGACAGAGCCAGAGGGGCTGTTGGATAAAAAACTGGAGGATATACCTCCCGGTTCTATGGGCTTGGTTCTTCAGCCTTACTGGCATCCGCTTGAGAATGACCCCCTTTCCAAAGGTGCAATAATAGGCTTCTCCGGTGAGCATACGAGGCCGCATATTTACAGGGCGATTATCGAAGGTATTGCATACGAGTTGCGAAGATTGGGGGAAATAATTGAGAAGCATTCGGGATGTAAAATAAAGGAGATCAGGGTCGGTGGTGGAGGCTCAAAAAGCGACGAAGTCATGCAAATAACCGCCGACATTTTCAACCTTCCCACAAGCAGGTTGCATACCAGCAATCTTTCAGCATTGGGTGCCGCCATAGATGCCGCTGTTACCTTGAGGGTATATAACAACTTTAATGACGCTGTGGATAATATGGTAAGAGTTACCCGGACCTTCACTCCCCGCGAGGAGAATGCATTAATTTATAACAGATTGTTTAATGAAGTATATAAAGAGATTTATCCTGCACTGTCACCACTACACAATAAAATTGCAGAAATCACCGGATACCCGAAGATAAGATGACAGAGTAAATGGAGAGTCTATTATCTTTGGAAGGTCCATAAGCAATACGAATGGAAGCTGATGTAACCATAATCGGCAGTGGACCTGCCGGGCTTGTTGCCGCACTACATACTGAGAAAAGTGGCGCTGGGAATGTTATTCTTCTTGAAAGGGGGGAGGAGTTGGGTGGCATCTTGAAACAGTGCATACACAATGGCTTTGGTCGGGAACAATTTAAGGAAGACTACACCGGTCCCGAGTATGCGGAGCACCTTACTAAAGAGCTAGAGAAAACAGACGTTCGCTACACATTGAATACTATGCTCATCTGAATATAAAGGTGACGCCCGGAGTGTCGGGTTATATTCCGCCTGAGTTTGGCTAATGTAAGGTTCGGTTGACACTTCTTCGGGGTATGGACCGGGTTGATAAGGTGTATATGATTGATTTGAAGAGAGGGGTAATGGTTTAAATTACTTTTTCTGGTATCAAGCTGACATCACGTCCTCACCAAACCTTTGATAAACCTCACGCTAAGCATTATAATGACATAGGTCGCGAGCCCAAGCGTTGATAACTTGATCCCCTGCGCGTATGCAAAATCCACTCACTAACACTCACTAATTTCGAGCAAGTAGACTCCAGGTCACACGTACCGTATGGATATTATTAGGAGGTAGACTAATGGTCAAAGAGGACATGTACAAAGAGCTGGCAGAGATGATAAACAGGGAAGACCCGCATGTGGTTGGCCTATCGGTGACACCTGCATTATTGAAGCTCCTTAGCCTTCAGTTCACTCCCGAGGAGGCTCAACTGGCTCTCCAAATAGGTCTCACGGGTGGGACACTGGACGAGCTTTCAGCAAAGGTGGGCATGAACAAGGACAAACTTAAGCAAATGCTCCACACTATGGCTAATAAAGGCACAATGTGGATCGACCCGGGCAAGGAGGACCCGATATACCGGGTCCTAGGGAGTTGTGCGCCAGGCCTTACCGAGACTGGCCTCTTTGGAGGCATCAGATTTCCATATGATGTAGAATTAGGTAAAGCACTGCACCAAGTCCAATACGAGTGGGCCAGGGATAGGCTCTGCACATTAGGGTTCCCTTTTGCACCGGTCTGGGCTCATCCGAACGTGCTGCCCGATGACGCCCGTCCCGAGGAGAACCTCGCCGATTTTCTAAAGGGACAAGATTACTTCAGTGTGTCAACCTGCCCCTGCCGTCTCTCACATTGGCTCGTTGACCCCGAAAACCATTGTGAACACATGCTTGAGACATGCCTCCATGCAGGGGATACCGGCCGATGGTGTGTGGAGCATGGTCTGGGCCGCGAGCTCACCTTGGATGAGGCCCTTGAGCTGCTGAACAAGGCAAATGCGGATGGCCTGGTTCACACCATCAACATCGAGGGCTTCATATGCAATTGCTGCACCGACTGCTGCCCCTTGTTCATAGGTTTTCACCAGCTAAATACTAAAACGATGGTCGCGTCGCCGTTTATCCCGCAGGTAAAGGAGGAGGAGTGCAATGCCTGCGGGGATTGTGAGGATATTTGCCCCGTAAACGCGATGAAGGTTGATAAAATAGCCGAAGTTGATGCAGACACATGCGTCGGTTGCGGCGTGTGCGTCACTCACTGTCTTATGGAGGCTCTCGCCCTGAAGAGGAGGCCCGAAGACAAGCAAGTCGAGATGCCAGATGAGGTTAAGCAGCGTGTTGGATGATGACATTTACGCCGCAGCATCGTAGCGTAAACTGGTGACAGTTTAATAGAGACTGCTGAAAAAGAGGTGCCCCGATATAATCGGGACCGGGGGTCTGGGGGTTGATTGACACTATTTCAGCAATCTCTGAATATATACGTGACTACTTCTAGGCAGTGCTAATCGTCAGCATATACGCCGTGGCTCAGGGGGTACCGAATAGTGACGGGGTTAGAAGGCAAGGTCTCTGTGGTAACGGGAGGGGGCTCCGGAATAGGACGGAGCACCGCGCTGGCCTTTGCTGCAGAGGGTACAAGGGTTATCGTGGCCGATATCTCAGTCCGCGGAGGCAAGGAAACAGTCCAGATGATCAAGGAGAGTAGCGGCCAGGCCATTTTTGTCAAGACTGACGTTACCCGAGCAGACGAGGTCGAGGAAATGGTTGACAAAGTAGTTGAGATCTACGGGCGACTCGATTTTGCCTTTAATAATGCTGGCATTGATGGCGATGTCGCATCCGTTACCAGGTACACTGAAGAGAACTGGGACCAAGTAATAAACATAAACCTCAAGGGTGTGTGGCTTTGTATGAAATACGAGATCCCGCAAATGCTCAAGCAAGGTGGTGGTGCCATCGTTAATACATCATCCACTGCCGGACTTATTGGCGTTGGACCCAACCCCGCCTATGTCGCAAGTAAACACGGTGTGGTAGGCCTTACAAAAGCAGCGGCACTTAAATATGCCAAGAGAGGCATCCGTATAAACGCTGTATGCCCAGGTGTCATCTACACACCGTTAGTGAAGAAACTTATGGACACCTACCCGGATATGGAGAAGGTTGTAACCGGCATGAACCCCATGGCACGTATAGGTATACCAGAAGAGGTTGCCCAGGCAGTTATTTGGTTATGCTCAGATGCAGCCTCGTTTATAACCGGGCACCCCTTATCGGTAGATGGTGGTGTGGTGGCTCAATAGACTTAATTACATAAGCGAAGAACTGAATTAACTATTTGTGTATTTTTTCTTTAAAATAGTCTTGTATACTTTTCCCTAGGTTTTCAGCCTCTTTTCCCACCTCTCTAAACTTGGCTTTGGTTTCGTCATCTTTGACATTGCTTGATAAAATCTTAGCTGACTCAACAACACTTTCCCCGAAAGCCTTGGCCTTTTCCTTCAGATCAGGGTCGTTAAATATTTGGCTCATGGCATCTCCAAATGATTTAATCATTTCACCAAACTGTTCCGCAGGTTTTTTCTTATCAACATTTCCTTCTTGTGACATAGTGCCCCTCTCTATTGTTAATCTTTTATACATTACTTCTAGGCTGACTAGCCTGCTTCGAAAAACGCTTAGAGCCATATCTTCAGTAAACTATTGGCTACATTGTGAACGGGTACACCATTTCTATATTAAAGTAGTGGATAGGTAGATGTTATCAGCCGCTTTACCACCTCGCTAGACGAAGGCTCTAATCCCCAGAACTCTCCTTCCCACGATAAGTTTCTGCATCTGCGTAGTTCCGTCGGGTATGGTTAGAGTCCTAGCATCCCTGAAGTATCGCTCTATCGGATACTCTTCGGAAAGCCCCATAGCCCCGTGTATCTGGATGGCCTTTGAGGTCGTCCTCACCGCTGCTTCGGTGGCGTAGGCCTTTGCCAGTGATGCCTGCCAGCGGCATTTCTCCCCCTTATCCAGCATGTCTAGGGCGCGGAACGATAGAAGCCGCCCGGCTTCGGTCTCAGCTATCATATCTACGACCATCTCCTGTATCATCTGGAAGCTACCCAGTTGTCGGCCAAACTGTGTCCTGTCCTGCGCGTATTTTATCGAAGCATCTATAGCAGCCTGAGCGATACCTGTCGAGTTAGCTCCCACCATCGCCCGTGACACATCGAAAAAGGCCATTGTCCGCTCGTAGCCTGAGCCCGGGTCTAAAAGATTCGCCTTGGGAACAGGACAGTCATCAAAAGAAAGCTCCGAGGTAGGGAAGGAACGTAGCCCCAGCTTGTGCAGTTCTCTGGTGGCGAAAGGAGACACATTCCTCTCAACAAGGAAAAAGGACATCCCTAAAGGCCCGAGTGACTTGTCTGTGGTGGTGAGGATAAAAGCGGCGTCGGCTATACTGCCGTTTGAAATCCACGTCTTTGTCCCGTTGATGATGTAGTTTTCCCCGTCCAAGATTGCAGTTGTCTCCACACCGGCGACGTCGGAGCCGACATTAGGCTCTGTTATCGCCAGGCAACCTATGTAGTCACCAGAAGCAGCGAGAGGTAGCAATCTCTCCTTCTGCTCCGGGTTGCCCGCTTCGTTCAAGAGCCACCAGAAGGCTGCGGCAATGAAAAGTGTTCCGGCAAGGCTCGCCCAGGCCCTGGCTAACTCTTCGACCAGGATGCCGTTTGTCTTGTGGTCCAATACCGAACCGCCGTACTGTTCGGGCAGAAAGCCCACCAGATAGCCGAAGGGCATCAACTGTTGAATAAGGGAGACGGCGGTTTCCTTATCAAGCGGGCCTTTCTTCTCCTGCTCATCAACTATAGGCACAATCTCCTTATCAAGGAATTTGCGGACGTTGGTCTTCAGCATCTGTTGCTCTTCAGTCAGATCGAAGTCCATATCATCATCCTTCTGACAAATGGAGCGAACTGGAGATCGAAGGTGGTTTCTTCACCTGGAACTAAAGCCCCACTAAGAAAACGCTAACAACATTTACCGGGGGAATACCCCCCATGTTATGGGTCAGGCCAAATTTGGGATCCTTTATCTGCCGCGGCCCGGCCTTTCCCTGAAGCTGCTTGTACATCTCATACATCATCCGCAGCCCCGAAGCGCCGATGGGATGACCGAAGCACTTGAGGCCCCCATCAGGCTGACAGGGGATTTTGCCATCTATATCGTAGAATCCTGCCTCGATATCCTCCTTAGCTCGCCCACGTGGCGAGATCCCCAGATCTTCGTACACGGTAAGCTCTGTGATAGAGAAACAGTCGTGGACCTCCATCATGCTTAGCTCCTCCCGGGGGCTCTTGATCCCTGCCTCACCGTAAGCCTTCTTTGAGGCTCTGACAGTGGTCTCAACATGAGCGTAGTCCCAGTCGGTGAACATCAACTCCTCTCCGGAACTCACAGAGATCTGTAGCGCCTTAACATATACCGGGTCAGGCCTGAATTTCTTGGCCAGCTCAGCCCGGGTCACTATGGCCGCCGCGGCGCCATCGCTCACCCCGCAGCAGTCAAATAGACCCAGAGGCCAGGCTACGATAGGAGCGTTCATTACCTGTTCGATGGTAATCTCGCGGCGAAGGTGCGCCTTGGGGTTCATAGCCCCGTTGTGATGACTCTTCACCGATATATGGGCCAGGGCGCGTTTGCCTTCGTCGGGGCTGAGGCCATACTGCGCGAAGTACCTGGTACCCATCATGGCAAACGCACCAGGGGGAGTAAAGTTGGGAAAGGCGGCCCTCAGCGATGTCCCCATCTGGGTATCGTTTTGAGGAAGACCACCATAGCCTGTGTCCTTAAGCTTCTCCACACCGAGTGCCAAACATATATCATAGGCCCCGGCGGCAACGGCATAGCAGGCACCCCTTAAAGTCTCCGACCCAGTGGCGCAGAAATTCTCGACTCTCGTTGCCGGAATGAACGGCAGCTTTAACGTAGCAGCTAGGGGGATGGCGGATTTCCCTACAGAGATTTCCTCATAGCATGTGCCAGACCAGGCAGCATCGATGTCTTTCTTCTCTATACCAGCATCCTCGATAGCTTCGATAAAGGCCTCGATCATTAAGTCCTGAGGGCCCTTGTCCCATCGTTCTCCAAACTGGCTGCATCCCATCCCGATAATGGCGACCTTGTCCTTTATCCCTTCAGCCATAATTCCTCCCTTCTGAATTTGTTTCTAAACTCGAATTGGCGTTGCTTTCCAGTAGTAGGCGTGTATACCACGCGTCACATCGTGGTATTTCCTGCGGAAGCTCATCTCCACCGGCATACCTACCTCAAGCGAATCAAGCTCGCAGTCTATTAGATCAAATAGCCACCTTCCCCCTCCCTGGAAGTCTACCATGCCGTAGATTGCCGGTGGGCTGGGACTGAAGGCTAAAATGTCTCCGGTATAGGTGAACAGGTGCCCCCTCTTATCGGAGAAGCGATAGCTTTCCATCTCACCAACAGCTCCACATTTAGGATTGACACATATCTCTTGTGGGGGGTATTGTGGGGTACCACAGCGCTTGCACTTCGATCCGCAGAGGCCCAGCACCATCCTTCTTTCCCTCCACAGCGTTGATACCTGGGTTGGGGCGACCTCCTCTCCGCGGCCGCCGGTATCTATAGTCATTACCTCACGGAAGGTTACATATTTCTCGTAGCTTCCCAGGTCTTTTTTGGAAGCCAGGTGTCCCTTGATCCCCCTTCTATCCCTAGCCTTCTCTATTTCTCCGGTAACCTCCAGGAATAGAGCGTCGCTACCGTTACCGTAGCTGGCAACTAGGATCCTGTCCCCGGGCTTAGCCCCCTCCAGTGCCGCTACCAGTATCTGGAGGGTGTAGGCAGTGCCGGTATTACCTATGGCGGTAAACATGTGGTCCTGTATTTGATCCGCTTCAAACCCCAGTTTCTTGCCTATGTCTGCATGGGCTCTCACATAGAGGCAGGGGTAAACCACCTTGGTAAAATCCTTGGGCGTAAGTTTGTATTTATCAAGAAGCCCTGAGATGGCCTCTGAGATAAACTTGCCGTAGCCCTCATCCCTGACCCATCTATCCTCCCAGGTACGGTTATACCTGTCGGTATCTGCCCTCCAGTTATCCATGAAATCATAGGTGAGAGAATAGGTGCCCTCGACGCTGGCGATCACCCCACTATCTCCAAAAAGTATGGCTGCTGCGCCATCACCGTATATCTCCTCCTGAAAGCCGCCCGGTTTCCCCAGACGGCAATCTGATGCACATACCATGACGTTCTTCGCTGAACCCGATGATACCGCATCGTAGGCAGAGATGAGAGCACCTGTTCCAGCCTTGATAGATGTGGTGAAGTCAGACGTTCGAATCGCGGGGCTGAGGTCGAGGGCGGTGGCTATTATCCCCGCATTCTGCCTTTCATTGTAGGGTGTTGTGGTGGTGGCAAAGAAAAGCCCGTCGATCTTTTTCGGCTCAAGCCCGTTCATACAGTCCATGGCGGAGGCTACTGCCATCGTGATGCTGTCCTCGTCGTAGTTGGCCACTGCCTTCTCACCGGGAAGGAGGGATGCCGGGTTTAGCCACCCCAGGGCTCCATAGATAGTCATGCGGTTGATGCGGTACAAAGGGATATAAGCACCGTACGAAGTAATTCCTACCATAGTACTCCATCCTTTCTATTTTAAGGTGAGCTATAGTCTATCATGTCTGCATTTAAGGGTCAATTGCTATGGATTATACTCCGATGATATCACCCCTTCCTGTATAAAGGACAGTCCGAATAATCTGTCTAGTACTTAACGGACTTTCCATACTTATCCCTGAGAACCGTCTTCAGCACCTTACCCGCCGGGTTACGGGGAAGGGCATCCATGAAATCCACCGACTTAGGCTTCTTGTAGCTGGCCAGATGCTGCTTACAGTACTCCACGACCTCCTCCCCGGTCATGCTCTCTCCTTGCTTACAGACCACAATGGCCTTGACCGATTCGCCCCACTCCTCATCGTGAACCCCGATGACGGCACATTCCAGGATCTTGGGGTGACTGAAGAGGACTTCCTCGATCTCGGCCGGGTAGATATTCTCTCCTCCGCTGACAATCATGTCCTTCTTCCGGTCTACGATATAGAAAAACCCTTCTTCATCCTGCCTCACCAGATCGGTGGAGTGAAACCATCCTCCCCTCATGGCTTCCGCGGTGACCTCAGGGTCCTTGTAGTACTCTTTCATTACGGTAGGTCCCCGGTAAATAGCTTCCCCGATTTCTCCCACTGGCACATCGTTGTCTTTGTCATCTACCACCCGTATCTCGATAAAGGGGAGGGCTCGGCCCACCGATGTCTCACGCCCCTCATATTCGCTGGGAACAAGACCTGAAACCACCGGGCTCATCTCGGTCTGCCCGAACATGTCGAAGATCTTGACATTAGGGAAGTGCTTAATGATTTGCTTCCGAGTCTCTGTGGGCAAAATCGCCGCTCCCGTCACCCAAAGTTGGAGGGAACTGGTATCGTATTTCTCCAGATCAGGAAGCTGTAGCAGGAAGAAGGCCATTGCTGGTATCAGGAGAATGGCATTGATCTTTTCCTTCTCGATGGTCTGCATGATATATTCAGGGTTGAAAACCTCCACCGGCAATACCATGGTGGCACCCAGGAAAAAACTGATCTGGCAGAAAGCGAAGGCCGCCAGATGGAATACGGGAGGAGCAGCAAAAGCAGTGGCGTTGGTAATATCGGGCATTCCCGGTTCAGAGGCCACGAACATGCTTTCCAGCATGCACATCACTACTTCATTCTTGTGGGTTAATACAGCACCCTTGGGCCTACCGGTTGTTCCAGCGGTATACATGATGAATACAGGGTCATCTTCTTCGACCAGAATGAGCGGCTCATCGTCGGTATACTTTGCAATCCAGGTTTCGTAGTGCAGCATGCCCTCCACCGGCTTATCAGTGATGGAAACATAGTTCTTCACCTTGGGCAGGTCCTTTTGTATGCCACTTACCATTTCCGTAAAAGCCTCCCCCATGATGAAGGCCTCGGCCTCAGAGTGATTTAAAATGTATTTTAGCTCTTCTCCATGGAGTCGGAAGTTGAGGGGGACAGCCACCCCACCGATCTTCGCTAGTGCAAAGTAGGCCTCCATAAACTGGTTGCAGTTGAAGGCCAGTATGGCTACCTTGGACCCCTTATTTATTCCAAGATCCAGCAGGGCGTGGGCCAGCCGGTTCACGCGAGCATTAAACTGCCTGTAGGTCAGGCGCACTTTTCCATATATCAGCGCCTCCTTGTCGGGGAACTTGCGCGCGTCACGGGCAATCATTTCCCCCAGAAGAAGCCTTCTTCCCAGGGTTTCCTCTATTGCCTGTTTGTCTTTCATGGTTATCCTCCAATATTCTCACAAGGCCATATTGGAATACTAAATGCTAACTACCCACGTCAATTTATTTTGACACCGATATTTTACCTGCCGGGGATGGAATTTATTATCCCGCAACGGGGACACCTGATGCTCTTTCCCTTAAAATCGGGCGGAACCCTGAATTTCGCCCCACAGTTACAGGCAAGAGCGGTGTACTGGTTGAGATTCTCCAACAGGTCAGAGACCTCCCTCGTCCGCTCCAGCCTTTCTACCTTTTCTGGCCTCTTTTCCTCAACCGGCGCCCCCCGGGCCTCCACCAGACCGGCGGCTCCTGCCAGCGTAGCGCTGGGGATAATCCCCCCTCCCCCCTTATGAACCTCACGGAATACCCGGTCATAATCAGCAAACGAGGCGCCACCCCCCATGCTTCTCAGCACCCTGATCCTCTCAGAGGTGGGCGGGTGGGTGCTGGTAAGGTCACTGGCCTTAACCCCCGGCTTGTGCAGCGGGTTGATGATATACATTGGGGCGGTTACCCGGTTTGCCGAAGATAGCTTCTTGGTAGATGAGGATATCTTTTCCAGCGCTGAAGCCAGCCCCTCAGGGTATCTGGTATAAAGTGCTGATGATGCATCGGCCAGGTACTCTCGCCTCCGCGACATGGCGAAGTAGAGCAGCCTGGCAATTATTGGGGCGAGGATGATGAGCGCTATCCCCACCACAAGGATGATTATCTGCGCCTGTCCTCCGCCACCGGAGGAGGAGCTCCTACGCCCGCCGCCTGCCCCTCCAAGTATCAGGTATATTAGCGCCAAGTCGGCAAGCAATACTATAGCGCCCATCGTGATGCCGCTAATTACCATGAGAAGGACATCACGGTTCACGATGTGCCCTATCTCGTGCGCGATCACGCCCTGGAGCTCATCGCGGTTGAGCCTCTGTAACAGCCCCGAGGTAACGGCTATGGCGGCCTTATTGGGGTCTCTTCCTGTAGCAAAGGCATTGGGGGCAGGATCATCGATGATATATATATCAGGCATCTTGGGAAGCCCTGATGCTATCTTCATCTCCTCCACTATATTAAACAGCTGGGGGTGATCTTTGCGTTCCAGCTTCTTTGCCTTGGAAACGGAGAGGAATACCTGGTCTCCCTGGAAAAAGGCGATGAGGTTCATTATCAGCCATACTATAGAGGCTAAAACAATGCCGGCGATGCCGCTTTCAAAAAATATTTCCCCGATCAAGTAACCGAAGCCGAGTAGCAGGGCTCCTATGCCCGCTACCAGCCAAACGGATTTAATCTTGTTCGACCTAATCTGTTCCCACATAACTGACCAGTATGCTTAACGCCGATAAACGGTAAGACGTGCTTATCAAACATATTTATTAGGTGAAGCTTACCTTTGGAACCTCTCGCTCTACGGGCGCTTCCAGCTCAAAGAATTCCCCCGCCTTGAAACCGGTTATACCAGCCACCAAATTGGATGGAAACATCTGGACCTTGTTGTTCAGGTTCATTACCCCGTCATTATAGAACTGCCGGGCGAAGCTTATCTTGTTCTCGGTGGTGGTAAGCTCTTCCTGAAGGGCGAGGAAGTTTTGATTTGCCTTAAGGTCGGGGTAGTTTTCCGCAACAGCGAAGAACCGCGTCAGGATACCGCTCAGCTCGCCTTCCGCCTTCGCCTGCTGGCCCACACCGTGACCGCTGGCCTCTACTGCCGAGGTCCTGGCCTTGGTTACCGCCTCCATCGTTTCCCGCTCATGTTTCATATAGCCCTTGGCCGTCTCCACCAGGTTGGGTATCAGGTCGTGCCTCCGCTTGAGCTGGACATCGATCTGAGACCAGGAGTTTTTCACCTGGTTCCTCAGCCCCACCAGCGAGTTGTACTGCATGAAGAGTATGATCCCCAGCACCACAACAACCCCAATGATTACATACACCGCTATCATCTTTACACCTCCAAAAGTAAATTCTTCTTTTATTCTCTTGCCTGGAATACTTCTCCCAGGAAGGTGACCACCCTATCGGATATGCCTGACTCCGCTAAGGATTTATCCACGCGCTGTTTTATTACCTGGCCCAATTCACCCCCATCGAACCACAGGCCCTCTCCCTGTGGGCACACATCGATAACTACCTCAGGCTCGTGGCCTATGGCAGCTTTTCGCATTTTCTTTGCACAGACAGGGCACCTGCGTTTCTTCTCTGCTATAGCCTTTTCCGGCATGGTCATTATGTCTGCTATATTGAGCTCGCCCACCTCCATGTCCAGCGATTCCAGCAGGAGTGCCAGCTCCCCCGCATCGAACCAGACACCGAGGCATGTAGTACAGTAATCGAGCTCGATTTGCTCGTGTTCCACTATGATCATGGGCTCTTTGCATACCGGGCAGCGCACTACTCTTTGGCCTCCTTCGAACAGATATTATTTGTATTACTCTTTGAGATCGAATGGCACTTGTGTTTTCGCTTTTTATAGAAATCAACAGCATAATAGCAAGCAGTATATGGAACTGTCAATAGACAGTTAGGGTTGGCCATCCAACATGAATTCCTTACGTAGCACGGGGTTTCTACAGTTCAATACCAGCTTTGTGTATGCCTCTCCTTGTTTTGGAGCGGCGTATCCGGGCGAGGTCGGTTTAGCAGATGCAAGCCCACCCGTCCATTTACTCCAGCTGCAGGGCTTTTGACATACCTACGGCAGTTAATATGGCAAATCACAGTTAATACATTCTGGTTCATACATTGGCACTTCGGGGCACTTGACAAATAATCCTAATATGGTATATTGTATTATACCAGTATATTAATAATATAACACTAAATAATTAAAAATAAGCCTATATAGTCTATAAATATCCATTATACAAGTAGAGTCGCAGGAAAACTGAATACGGTGTTCCGAGAAAGGCAAACCGCAATAATTAACGTGACGTAAATCTAAGGATCAAAGATTGGGAGGTCCAACTAGGACTCCCGGGCTGATGCTGAACAAGGCAGTTAAAGCCTTTCTTGGGATGATTATTATTCGGGAGGCACACGGAAATGAAAAAGCAAACCGGGACCAGGGAACAGCTCGCAAACGAACTGGAGAAAATGCGGCAACGGATTGCTCATCTGGACAGAGAAGTCACTGTGCATAAGCAGGCAGAGAAGGAGCTGCTAAAAAGTGAGCTAGGATATCGCTTGCTTGCTGAGAACGTGACCGATGTCATCTGGACCATGGATATGAACCTGCAGTTTACATACATCAGCCCCTCGGTCACGCGTCAGTATGGCTACAGCGTTGAGGAAGCGATGGCAAGCCCCATTGAAGCAAATTTGACTCCTTCCTCTTTTAAAGCTGCCATGAAGGTTTTTGAAGAGGAAATGGCCATAGAGAAGATGGAAAAAAAGGACCTGTTCAGACCGCGGACGCTGGAAGTGGAGCAATACCGCAAGGATGGCTCAACAGTATGGTCAGAGTTAGAAATTGCCTTCCTGCGCGATGCAGATGGCCAAGCTATTGGTATAGTCGGAGTATCACGCGACATCACCGAGCGCAAGCGGGCGGAGGAGGCGCTGCGGGAGTCGGAGGAGAAAATACGCAATATATTTGAGTCTATTTTGGATGCGATTGTCGTCAGTGATTTGGAAGGCCATATTATAGATGAAAATGATGCAGCGCTTCGCATTCAAGGGTACAGTAGTAAGGAAGAGGTTATCGGGAAAAGTGGCTTTGAATTTATTGCTGAGGAAGACCGCGCTCGGGCTATTCAGGCGGCGATGAAGGCAGCAGAAGAGGGGTATGGTTACATATCGGATGTTAAGTTTGTGAGCAAGGACGGGATAGAACATGATACTGAGGCAACAGCTTCTCTGGTGCGTGATGCTTCTGGAAACCCAATTGGATTTGTTAGCGTTACGAGGGACATCACCGAGCACAAGCGGGCGCTGCAGGAGAGCGAGGAGAAGTACCGATTGCTAATTGATAATCTTGTCGAGCCATTAACAGTATATGACTTCAATGGCCTTATTTTATTGATAAATGTTACGGGAGCCAATAATCTTGGTTCAATGCCTGAAGATGTTATCGGAAAGTCACTCTACGATTTCTTCCCTGACACGGCTGATATTTACGTCGAGAGGGCTCGCCGTATTTTCGAGTCAGGGGTAGGGCTTGAATTTGAGGATGAGGTTCCACTTCCTACCGGCAATAGATGGTTTTACTCGAATATTCAACCTATCAAAGATACAAGGGGTAAAGTTATTTCTGTTCAGAACATTTCTTATGAGATCACCGAGCGCAAGCGGGCGGAGGAGGCGCTTAGGCAGAGCGAAGAGAAGCTGCGTTATGTATTTGAATCCATGAGCGATGGGGTAACCGTTGCTGATTTGGAAGGCAAAATTGTAGACATGAATGAGGCGCAACTTCGCCTATTCGGGTTCAGTAATAAAGAAGAGGGTATAGGGCAAAATGGTTTCGATTATTTTGCCGCGAAAGACCGCACTAGAGCGATTGAAGATGCTATGAAGGCAACGGAACTGGGGTATGGCCCTCTACATGAGTATACGTTTCTAAACAAGGATGGGAGAGAATATGATGGTGAGGCGAGCGCCTCTCTGCTACGTGATAGCTCCGGAAATCCAGTAGGATTCGTCAGCGTTGTTCGAGACATCTCCGAGCGCAGGCGGGTAGAGGAGGCACTTAGGGAGAGCGAGGAGAAATATCGAACAGTTATCGATCATTCTATACAGGGCCTGGTTATCGCACAAGGCATTCCCCCTCGTTTAATCTTCGCTAATTCATCCATGGCCCATATTTTGGGTTACACAGTTGAGGAACTCTTGTCTCTTTCTCCAGAAGAAACAAGGGCACTAGTACACCCAGAAGATCAAAATATATTCTTTCAAAAATATCAAGATCGCTTGGAAGGGAAATCAGCACCGACTCAATATGAGGTACGAGCTATAAGGAAGGATAAATCAGTTCGTTGGGTAGAAATATTCTCTACACGCATCGAACTTCAAGGCCAGCCTTCTGTACAGGCTGCCTATGTGGACATCACCGAGCGCAAGCGGGCGGAGGAGGAGCTGAGGGATAGCGAGGAGAAGCTGCGTGGCATATTGGATTCCCTGCAGGCTGGAGTTGTAATTATCGATGCAGAAACGCACGTGATTGTAGATGCTAACCCCGCCGCTATCGAGGCTATCGGTTCCACCAAGGAAATGATTGTTGGTAACGTGTGCCACAAGTTTATCTGTCCAACTGAGAAGGGCAAGTGCCCAATCACCGACCTCGGGAAGACCGTGGATAAATCAGAGCGTGTGCTTATAAACGCTAGTGGTGAAAACATCCCGATCCTCAAGTCTGTGACTAACACCATACTGAATGGGCGCTTGCATCTGATTGAGAGCTTCGTCGACTTCACCGAGCGCAAGCGGGCGGAGAAGGCGCTTAGGGATAGCGAGGAGAAGCTGCATGCGATGTTTGAAGCCATTACCGACGGGATAGTGGTTACCGATTTGCGGGGTATAATTACGGACGTGAATGATGTAGCAGCTAACATGTCCGGGCTAAGCAGGGAGGAGATGATCGGTCAGGATGGCTTTGCACTAATACCGCGCGAAGACCGGGATAAGGTAGTAGATCAAGGGAAGAAGATAGTTAGAGGGGAGATCGGCCCGGTAAGGATGGAGCATGAGATATCCCCCAGGATTGGTAGCGCAAGTACCACTAATCTAGTCCTCGGCACAATGCATGATAGCGACGGAAATCCCACCGGGTTCGTTGCCATTGCCCAGGATATTACCGAGCGCAAGCGGGCAGAGCAGGAGCGGGAAAGGCTGCTCGAAAAGCTGGAGGACAAATCAGAAGAGCTTGAACAGCTAGTTTTTATTGCCTCGCATGACCTCCGGTCGCCTCTGGTTAATATCCAGGGTTTTGCCAGGGAGATAGAGCAGTCATTACAACAGTTGAGCCTATCGCTGGAGGAGGAGGATATACCCTCCGCACTGAAAGAAAAGCTGGCTGCCCCTATCGGTGAAGATATTACCGATTCGCTTAACTATATCCTCAGCAGCTCCTCCAAGATAGACTCAATGCTGACGGGGCTGCTGAAGGTCTCACGCCTGGGGCGAGTGACACTTACAATTGAGAAAATCAACATGAAAGACCTGATGGCCGAAGTTGTGGGCAGTTTTGAATTTCAGACAAGGGAGGCAGGGGTTAAGCTGGAGGTGGGGAGGCTGCCCCAATGCCGGGGCGACAGAGCACAGCTTGACCAGGTCTTCTCCAACCTCATAGATAATGCGTTGAAATTCCTTGACCCCAAGCGGCCGGGTATCATTCGCATTTCGGGTAGAAAAGAGGACAGGCAAGCTGTATATACCGTGGAGGATAACGGGGTCGGCATTGCGCCAGAGCACCATAAAACGGTCTTCCAGATATTTCGACGCTTTGCCCCAATGGACACCCCCGGGGAAGGGTTGGGGCTTAACATCGTGCGCCGTATCCTCGAGCGACACGGCGGTAAAATATGGCTCGAATCCGAGCAGGGCAAGGGAAGCAGATTCCACGTCTCTCTGCCAATTAGGGATTAGTAATTAGTAATTAGTGATTGGGGACGGCTCATTGCTGATAGTTGATAGCTCACGGTTGTTGGTCGTTGGTTATTCGGTTGAGTTGCTGGTTTCTTCCACCTTGTCATGCTGAACTCGTTTCTGCATATTACTCTTGAGATTCCGAAACAAGTTCGTAATGACCAATGGTTATGTATGTTATTGGCGGGCAGGTTGGATAATCCGCTCCAACAACGCCCAGAGCCGGTGCTCTAGGCAACACAATGTTACATACACCTCAGGTACGGTGGGTGCTAAATAGCCACATTTATTGCTAGCTCACTCTCCTAAACTAACATCACCAGAGTGATGGTAGTTATGCCTCATCAATGCACCGGCCCATTACGACCTTTCTGATTTGGGTAGTAATCTGCTATAATCATGCAGTGTTACGGAGAGGCCGTAGATAAAGTAGGGCGATATTATGGAATTGGTAGACTACAGCGGCACGTTCGATCCCGATTTCAGCTATGAAAAATTGACGAAGGAGACATTACTCAAGCTCATTCGTTCAGATGCTGAATACGTTCGCAGGATAGATGGACAATGGTATTTAGCAGTGATGCAGAAATGTGGCAACGATGTAGCCTTTGCCTGCGATGCCGAGATCTGGGAGAAGCTCGAGGCATATACTATGAAGATAACATGTAAATTGCTTAACATTCATGGTAATGATGTGGTCACTTTAATTAAGGCTTTGCAGGCTAACCCATGGTCATCGAGCTATGAAATCAAAGTGGATCTAATAAATAATGACCATGCCATAATCAGCTTCATTAACTGCCCCACCTTACTTGCACTGGAGAGGGATGGGTCAGGGCGGGAAATGCTTATATGTAATAAATTGGAAGTGAAACTAATGGAGCTCAAGGCCCATTACTTTAACCCGAATATGATTGTCACGCCCCTTAAATTACCTCCCCGAGACCCTAATAGCGAGATATGCTGCCAGTGGGAACTGAAAGTGGACCGGTAGATATGAAAGAGTTAATGGTGGACTATAGCAGTTCATTCGATCCCAATTTTAGCCATGAAAAACTAGCTCAGCAAACTCTAACCAGGCTTCTGAGAGCCACCGCTGAATACATGCGCCGTATAGACGGTCACTGGTATCTCAGCGTGATGGAGAAGTGGGGCAACGATGAGGCCCTAGATTGCGATATTAAGGTGTGGGAAAGACTGGTTATATATGAAATGAAGATGCTGAGTAGCCTTTTGAATATCCATGGCGATGATGTGGTTACGGTAATGAAGGTCCTCCAGGCCAGCCCGTGGACATTGACCTATGCCTGTGATATAGACGTTAGGAGCAATGATTGTGCCATAGTCACCTACCGCAACTGCCCTACGCTGCTTGCCCTAGAGAACGAGGGTAAAGGACGTGAGGGGCTTATATGCCAGGAACTAGAACCAAAGCTCATGGGTATCATTGCCCACTACTTCAACCCGAATATCAGGGTCACCCCGCTGAAGCTGCCTCCCAGAGATGGCAGTGGCGATATATGTTGCCAGTGGGAGTTCATGCTGGAGAGGTAAAAGAAGAAGCCATATGGCTAAGCAGGGAGAGATCAAAAAGACGGTATGCACCTTTTGTACCGGCAACTGCGGCATGCTCGTTCACGTTGAAGATGGCAGGATAGTGAAGCTCGAGCCCAACCGGAAGCACCCCCTTAGCCGCGGGTTTGCCTGCGAAAGGAACCGCCTGGCACTAAAATGGCTCTACCACCCGGAGCAGCTAATGTATCCCTTGAAGCGGGACGGTGAGCGGGGAGAGGGCAAGTGGAAAAGGATAACATGGGAGCAGGCACTGGCCGAGATAGGTGACAAGCTAAACGAGCTAAAGGCTAAATACGGGCCGGAGATGCTGGGTATCTTCGAGGGCACTGCCCGCGGCAATGATTACTGGCCCCGGGGTCGCTTCCTCAGCCTTTTCGGCAATCCCCATAATATATTCGCTGCTGGCACCATCTGCAGCGCCAACGTTATGTCAATGAATGCCGCTATCATGGGCGATGTCAGCGGCTTCGCAGGGAACATCAACAAGTCCAACTGTGTCGTATACTGGGGTACCGACCCTTCGCAAGCTTGGCACAGAGCCTGGGCAGCGATGCTCAACCAGAAAAAGAGGCGTGATGTGAAGGTTATCGCTATTGACCCCAGGCGCACCAAGACCACCGAGATCGCTGACATATGGCTTCAGCTTAGGCCGGGCACCGATACCGCGCTCGCACTGGCCTGGCTGAATGTGATTATCAACGAGGAGCTTTACGATAAAGACTTCGTTAAGCATTGGACTGTGGGCTTCGATGAGCTCAAAGAGCGTGTTCAACAGTACCCGCCAGAGAGAGTCGCCGAAATCACCGGCGTGCCCGCGGGGAAGATCATCGACGCTGCACGTATGTACGCTACCACCAAGCCGGCCTTTATACCCTACTCGGTCGCCATCGACCAGCTTGGGTTGAACGGTACCCGCACCGAGCAGTGCCGGGTCATCATGCGGGCCATAACCGGCGACCTCGGTGTCTGGGGCGGCGAGCTGATCACGCGACCGGGGCAGAGGATTAACGGCGGAAAGTTCATAACCGAGGCGGAGCTTATCATGATAGACCGCCTCTCCCCGGAGGAAAGGCGAAAGCAGATGGGGGCCGATGTGTGCCGTCTCTTGAGCCTCACCGGCTGGAGCCTGACCTCGGAGTACATCGGGCGGGTTTACGGTGTGCCTGCACCGGTAGGAGTCCAGACCAATGCCCATACACCGATGCTGTGGCGTTCCATCCTCAGCGGAGAGCCGTACCCCATAAAGGCGCTTATCGCCTGGGGCTCAAACCCGCTTTCCTGGGCCGGCAATATCAAGCTGGCCTATGAGGCGATGAAAAGCCCCAACCTGGAGCTCAATGTGGTCCAGGAGCTGTGGATGACCCCATCCGCCCAAATAGCCGACTATGTGCTGCCCGGCGCAAGCTGGATGGAGCGTCCGATGTGCAGCAACATGATGGACTTCGGCAGCATGGTAATCGGCGGCGAGCGACCCATACCTCCGCTGGGGGAGCGCCGCGACGTCTATGAGCTCTTCCGCGGACTTGCTCTCGCCGTGGGGCAGAGTGAGGAGTACTGGCCATGGAGGACTCTGGAAGAGGCCAGTGAATACCGCCTCAATCCAACCGGTATAAGCTTCAAAGAGTTCGTAGAGAGGATGGTTCTGTTCCCTGACGAGTTCGACCTCCAGCCCTGGCTGAAGACCGGCTTTCCTACCCCTTCGGGAAAGGTTGAACTATACTCCAGCATCCTGGAAAAACTGGATTACGATCCATTGCCCCACTATGAAGAGCCTCCGGAAAGCCCGATCAGCACCCCCGGGGTTGCCCGGGATTACCCCCTTATTCTGAACACGGGAGGCACCTTCATGCCCATGTTTAAGTCCGAGTTCATGCAGCGGGAGTTGGGCCGTATAAGACATCCCCACCCGCTTATGGATATACACCCCGATACCGCTCACAAGCTGGGGATTGGTGATGGCGACTGGGCCTACATCGAGACCAGAAGAGGGAGGATCAGGCAGAAAGCAAGGTACAACGACGGTATACTGCCCAACGTGGTCAATTGCGAGGCCAACTGGTGGTTCCCAGAAATGCCAGCCGGCGAGCCGTCACTGAGCGGGGTCTGGGAATCCAATGCCAATGTTCTCACCCTTGATGAGCCTGAGGCCTGCGATGAGCTTTCAGGGGGCTGGTGCAACCGGGCACTATTATGCAAGGTATATCGGGCTCAGTAGCGCCCGGCTCTGGCTTCAAGCAGTCCTTCCCAGGGGAGATCATCAAAGTAGCCATGGTCCTGAACGTATTCGATGTGTAATTTTCCCTCTCGATTATAGCGGTGAAACTGAGCATCGCTCCTGCCGTCGAAATCAACCGGAATAATCCGGTTCTTTTTGCACATTTTCAAATCGAAGGCCGGCGTGGCCTTGACCCACTTTCTATCTAGATAGAAGGAAACATAGCCATGATAGATAAATAGGTTTTCCCCTCTCATTGCATCGGCTAACTTCTTGGGAATAATGTAGTTGCGGATATCGGCAAACCCCAGTTTGGTAGGAATGCCTGAAGCCCTGGCCAGAGCAGCCAGAAGTATCGCTTTCTGGACACAATATCCTTCGCCTCGCTTTAAAGTTATACTTGCCCTATTGTCCTCAAGAGTATAAAGTGGCACGTAGGGATTATACTTGATCCCGTCCCTCACGAAATAGAAAAGGGCCTTGGCCCTATCTACCGTCGTTTCCTGATCCATGGTTAAGATCTGCGCTTTTTCCTTTACCGACTCCTCTTCACAATCGATAGTATAGGTACAATTTAAATATCTTTGCATGGTTGAACCCCAGAAGGCCTGTTAAAATTATACCATACGGCGGCGGTGATTTGGTATAATGAGGGAGCGCTTGGGAGCTAATGGGAGGCAAAGGGAGGCTTTAGATGACATCCTTCGGGTATAGCGGTAAGATCCTTAGGGTAGACCTGTCCTCGGGAAACACTACACAGATTTCCACAATGGACTATGCCGATAGCTTTCTCGGTGGCAGGGGCATTGGCACCAGGCTCTATTGGGATGAGGTAAGCCCCCATATAAAAGCATTCGACGCTGAGAATCGGCTAATGTTTATGACCGGCCCGCTCAACGGTTTCACCGGACTTGCCGGTTCCAGATGGGGTATATACGGTAAATCTCCAGCCACTAGTCCTGAATGCTTCACCTACTGCAATCTGGGAGGAAGCTGGGGTGCCCACCTAAAGTTTGCCGGTTACGATGGGATAGTGATTCAGGGCAAATCGGAGAAACCGGTTTACCTTGTAATACAAGATGGCAATACCCAGATAAAGGACGCTTCTCACCTGTGGGGCATGGGCGCCATCGAGGCGAGAAAGGCGTTGAAGGCGGAGCTGGGAAGCTCTGTAAGGGTGGCGGCTATAGGACCTGCCGGCGAGAACCTGGTCAGCTTTGCCATTGTGCTCGCAGATGATGGCGCTTCAGGTTCCGGTGGTCTCGGCGCGGTGATGGGTGCCAAGAAGCTAAAGGCCATTGCCGTGAGTGGCAGCAGCAAGCTAACCGCGGCCGACCCGGAAGGGCTTCGCGAGGTGGCAAAATATGCCCGTAAGCTGACAAAGGGCATGCCAATGGTGCAGAAAGGGCTAATGCCAGGCCCGAGGATGCGGCAGGTGGCCTGTTATGGCTGCATCCGGGGCTGCATCAGAGCAGACTGCGAGGCAAAGGACGGGACACGCAGTAAGTACATGTGCACTGGTGCCCAGTTCTACCAGGATGCGGCCAAATGGTACTACGGAGAATGGCTGCCCGAGAGCATTGAGGTGCCATTCTACGCCAATATGCTCTGCGACGATTACGGGGTCGACACCAATTCCATCGCGGCAATGCTGATCTGGCTGGGAAGGTGCTACCGTGGGGGTATCCTCACCGATGCCGATACCGGTATGTCCATATTAAAGATGGGCAGCCTCGATTTCATAGAGACCCTGGTGAAGAAGATTTCCATGAGGGATGGGTTCGGGGATATTCTCGCCCGCGGCACCGTTAGAGCAGCCGAGTCCCTGGGGGGAAAAGCCAGAGAGTTTATTACCTACTACGTATCCAGAGCCGGACACCTTACGCTTTATGAACCCCGCTTGTTCGTCGCCCACGGGCTTATGTATGCCATGGAACCGAGGCAGCCCATTAACCAGCTACACGAAATGGGCCTGCCGCTTTACCAGTGGCTGGACTGGGTAAATAAGGTTCAGACGGCATACCTCTCCAGCGATGTGTTTCGCCGTATCGCCAAGAGGTTCTGGGGAAGCGAACTCGCTGTTGACTTCTCCACCTACGATGGAAAGGCCCTGGCGGTAAAGAAGATACAGGATCGCCAGTGCTTAAGGGACAGCCTCGTGCTGTGCGATTTCGCACTGAATAATGCGGCAAGCGTCAGGTATTCGGAGGACCATGTAGGTGACCCTACCCTCGAGAGCAAGATGCTGCTGGCGGTTACTGGAAGGGAAATGGTTGAGGAGGAGCTAAACAGGATGGGTGAAAGGATATTCAACCTGCAAAGGGCCATTCTTGCAAGGGAAGGCCATCGTGGTAGAGAGAGCGACGTGCTCGATGAGTCTTTCTATACCAGACCGCTCAGAACTGTGGGTCTCAACCCCGAGTGCCAGGCGCCGGGGAAGGACGGGGAGGTGATCTCACGTAAGGGTGAAGTGGTGGACAGGGAGAGGTTTGAGACGATGAAAGACGAATACTATGGTCTGAGAGGATGGGATGTTGCCACCGGCCTTCAGACAAAGGCGACGCTGGAAGAAATCGGACTCGGCTATATTGTAGGCGATCTGGAGCGAGAGCAGCTTATAGCATGATGTCACGTTCCAATAGATGTTCGTAGTGAGCTTTGTTTAAATAATGCTTTCCACCAGAGGTCTTTCAGTTGCAGGAATATGCTTTGCAATTGGAAGTAAGTATAAGAGATGAAAAAGATAAGGGGGATATCATGGTTGCGAACCCTTGGTGGGCCCCATGGGCCCTGAACAGAATGATTGAACCTCTAATGCGAAGTCTCAGGTTTCAGACTCCGGTGTTAGCTGAAATGAATGCGGGGGACAGGGCACTGGATGTCTGCTGCGGTACGGGGGCACTGGCGCTTCATTATGCAAGTATGGGTGTTATTGCGGCCGGAATCGATTTAGATCCTCGTGTAATAGAGGTGGCAGAAAATAAGAGGAGAAAACTAGGCTTGAGCAATGTCTCATTCGAGACAGCGAATGCACTAGATTTACCATTCGAGGACAACCTCTTTGATTACGCATCCATCGCTATGTCACTTCACGAAAACAGAAGGGTGGAGAGAGATAGAATGATCTCTGAAATGAAAAGGGTGGTAAAGGAAGAAGGTACCCTGGTTTTTATTGATTACAAGGTCCCTTTACCACGGATTCCATCCTCCTATACATCCAAAGTCGTAGAGCTTATTGCCGGGAGGGAACACAATAGGTATTTCAAGGATTATATTGAGCAAGGTGGATTGGACGGACTACTAGGTAAAAATCACCTGTACGAGGACAAAAGGGGCGAGCTTGGGCCACTAGCAATAATAACAACGCCAAACACCTAACACTTAATGGTCAGGTAAAAAATAATAACCTAAATGTATTTAAAAAAGTGTACCTATTACTGCTACTCTTCCAGCGTTATATCCCACACACAGGCGGGCTCGTCCTTGCTCTTGCGGGGAGGCAGCTTGACCGCCGTCCACTTTATCTTGGGATTGAACCAGTCAGCCGACCTCTGATTATAAGGAATACATAGTCCCTCACACGCTTGCTTCAATAACGTCTCAGCATTGTGTTTCTCAAAATAGTCAAGAGCATGACACTTGGTGATAGTGTATCTGCCATGATTTTTATCTATCAATTCGGTATCGATATGAAATAGCCCCCCAAGCGATGCGCTGGTCTGAATATATTTCATAACCGATTCTACGTCATCTCCCCAGATATTCAAGGCCTCGCGGGTTCGGCGCACCTCACCCTTGGTGCCCCCTTCCCAAACCGCCACATCATGCTCGAAAGCCACCTGGTCGCCATACTTTTGCCTCAATAGTGCCAGCCATATTCCATCTATTCCCAGGTAGTCCTTGCACGCGGCAGCGTATAACCTTATGAGCGCCTCCTTGGAGAAATCCTCGAGTTTTACGTCTTGCTTAAACGGGCCACTGTAATCCTTTAACTCTGCCATCTTGAACCTCCTTTTTTTATATTATATATAGAGTGCCTGTTGCACAAATCAATAGCTTGAACAAATTCCTACACCAGGCCTGCCAAAATCGCTATTGTAATGGCATGACGGCTTCACTGCTGAGCTTAAGACAAGCTTTCCAATGGGCCTACTTCCCTAATATAATGAGATGGTCTTGTTTTGGAGACAAGCTCTGAAGAGCGTAATTATTCACAGTAACGGTTATCCCTCGCTAATAATTATAGTCTGTCATCTATATGGCAATACGCTCTTCGGTACTGCCCCAGCCCTCTGTATTTTAACCTAGAGTGTGAGCCTTGTAAACACACTGTAGTAATGCTTCCTTAAAAACTGTCGCGACCATTGGAAATATGATGTGCAATTAAAATAGGTGCCCTTAAACAGAGAGCGACTATTCCCCTTGACAAATGATATAATATCCATCAACCTTATTTGCAGTAAGTGGCAACCACTCTCAAGCATATCAGTTTGAGAAAAGGTTTGAAGCGGTAGTGAGATAAAGTACATAAAGGGACAATCGACATAGGATGCTGTTGAGACTCACGCTCTTATTTGTGCTTATTCCACTTGTTGAGCTGGCAATTCTGGTTTATCTGGGGACCATTATAGGCGCTTTTTATACCGTACTCATCGTAGTATTAACCGGTATTCTAGGTGCTATTTTGACAAGGAGTCAGGGCCTGGCTACCCTTTCTAGAATTCGCAGCAATCTTCAGCGTGGCATCTTGCCCGCTAATGAGCTCTTTGATGGAGCCTTGATTCTTGTCGGTGGTTTGTTGTTGCTAACACCGGGAATTATTACAGACATTTTCGGGCTCGCTGTCTTGGTTCCTCAGACAAGACACGTCATTGGAAGGTTGTTTCGTAGCCTGATATATCGTAGGATACAGAGGAGGCAAATTCAATATCGATAACTGACGTAGTGCTCGGAGGGGGATATGAAAGCTTATATGATCGCATCCTGGTTTCGTATGAAGGGTATACTTGGCAAGATACAGGCGAGGTCTCAGGATGTGGTTCCTTATACATCCAAGTCGGCGAGAGGTAAACAGAGCCAACGGTATTTACCCATAGATTTTTTAGAAGCAGAATTGCCTCCAAATATTTATGCTTTCCTGTTCGACATTTTTGATAGGTGTATGGGGAGCAAGTCGGATGTCATTACCGCGCTGGACGGACTCGATAAGTCGAGTATCGTCGATAGATTACTAAATATAATACAGGTTAATGACGCCTATTCCGAAATCGCAGCACGTGAGGCCAAATCTTTTGAGGTTAGGGATTTTCGCCAGGTTCTGGGGTGGCGGATGTGGCTATTCATATTGGCTAACTATAAATATATAGCTTCTCCTGCAGATCACGGGGAGAGCGCAAAACAATTTGAAGATTATCTGGACAGCCATGTAAAGATGCTTAAATCTATTGCGACGTCAGCTCACGAAGCTGGCGACTGGGATACGTTCCTGCTGACTGCAGGGTTTTGTCAATGGTCGGGATGGCTAAAATGGCGTGACGAGATATGGCAGATAATTATTGACCAAATTGGCCAACCGGCAATTATCGACCAACTTGAAGTGATAGAGAAAAAACCGCGGATGTTAATAGAGAAATTGTCTCTTCATCACTCGAAGCTCTTGCTAATGAAGGCTGAGTAAAGATCGCTTATACCTTTTGAGACTGCTGAAATAGTCTCAATCAACCCCCTAATCCCCCACTATTGGGGGACTTTTTAAAGCTGGGGGATACCCCCAGACCCCCGGACCCGATACAATCGGGGCACCTCTTTTTCAGCGGTCTCCTTTTATAAACGATAATCGGGAGGATTATTACGACATCGAACAACTGGGTATTTTCTCCATGAAAATTGCAGATGGCGCATGGGCCTCGTGAAGTCTCTGGCATTACGGCAATGATGCCACCGCTCCTTTTAAATTCGGCCAGTTTCCTAACAAGCTTTGAAGGCTACATAGTATCTTTTACCTTCTTCTTGCTCCAGGAAGTCCACCGTTAGAGGGGTTCCTACTTTAACATTCTCCGGCTTCTTGGCGTCGAGTCCTAGAATCCGCCCGCTTATCTTCAGACCCTCATCCAGTTCCACAACTCCTACCAGATAAGGGTTATCCCTATCATATCCCTCTTCTATGGTCCAGCTCTGGCCCACGGCGATGGAGGTGAAGGCTGCAAGCTTGCCCTTGCCCTTCATCTCCACCCATTCCATGTCATTACCGTGGCACTTGGCACAGATGGAATGCGGTGGTAGATACATTGCTTGACATCCCTTGCACCTCGAAGCCATCAGTTTCCTCTCAGCGAGAAACTGATAGAATGAGGCGCTGTTAAAATCTCTCTCCTCAGCCAAGGGCTACCTCCTCTGATAAATGTGAACTACACAGGTGCCGCCGGTAGCACCGACGTTGTGAGTCAAGGCGAGTGTAATGTCCTTTCCTGGGACCTGCCTGGGACCGGCTTCTCCCCTCATCTGATGCCATATCTCCACCACTTGCCCTACCCCGGAGGCTCCTACGGGGTGTCCCTTGGATTTGAGTCCCCCGGAGGTATTAATGGGTTTAGCCCCATCGCGGGCCGTTATACCCTGCTCTGTTGCGACAAATGCCTCGCCAGGCTTGAAGAATCCCAGGTCTTCAAGTGCCACCAGTTCGGCAATGGTAAAGCAATCATGGACCTCGGCAATCTGAATATCTTCAGGTTTCACCCCCGCCATCTGGTAAGCCTGCTTGGCTGCCGTTCTTGCCGCCAGTATGGATGTCAAGTCTTTCCGTTCGTGAAGGGCGTGGTCGCTTCCCTGGCCAGTACCGACGATATATATGGGGTCAAGGGAAAAGTCCTTTGCCAGTTCATCAGCGACGAGTAGAAGACAGGCAGCCCCATCGGTTATAGGTGAGCAGTCAAACAGTCTCATTGGCCAGGCAACCACCGGGTTGGCCCTGGGGTCTTTGAGGAAATCAATCTCGTCACGCCATCCGGGCACCGGTTCACCCTTCTGTTTCGCCTTTTCGATCCTCGAATTCATGATATCTCTTATGGATTTATTAAACTGGGCTTTTGGATTCAGTGCCCCGTTTATATGGTTTTTAATACCCACTTTCATAAAGTGTTCAACTCTGGCGCCATATTTTTCCATGTATGCAGTAGCCATAGCAGCGTATAGCCCTGGGAAAGTAAAACCACAGGAACTCTCATAGACCGCGTCGCTGGCAGAAGCCAGCGTATCGGTTACCCTTTCTGTCGGCAGGTTGGTCATTTTTTCAGTTCCGCTGACTAGAACAATGTCATAAATCCCCGAAGCTATTGCCAGTATTCCCTCCCGTATGGCAACGCCACCGCTGGCGCAGGCATCCTCCACGCGGGTAGCCGGTTTTGGAACCAGCCCCACCCAATCTGCCATAATTGGAGCAACATGCCCCTGCCCCTCGAAGAGGTCGCTGGAGTAATTGCCTACATAGAGGGCTTCTATATCCTCGACGTCTAACCCTTTATCCACTGATTCGGTCATTGCATTGAATGCATCAACAAATAAATCGCGGCTGGTCTTGTCAGCGAAAGCGCCGAATTTCGACATTCCCGCCCCCACCAGGGCTACACCCCTTCCCAGCTTTCGTTCCCTCCGGCTCATGCTCCCTCCTTAAAAGGCATCTAACTTACCTGGACGGTCAAGCGACTGCTATCGATTTTACCAATAGAGCCTCTTCTCGAAATATTCGCCATCCTTGAGCTGTTACCCGGCATACCCAGAGCCACCGTTATCAGCTCAAACTCTCTTGATGATGTGCATTGGTTTCTTGGATCGCGATCTTTTTCGTCCACGTAATGAGAAAATGATCACGAGGGTCCCTATGATGAGCGCCACTATCCACCCAACGAGAAGTCCTACACCAAAACCGAATATCAGCGGAATCTTCATGCCGAGGGCTATGTCCACATCCACGTCGCGGGACCCGTCCTGGTTCATCAGCACTATCGAATATGTGCCGGTCTCCAGTTTCCACTCCAGTTTCTGGATTCCGGTACCATATGTTGACGCTGCCCAGAATGTTTGGGACGTGGGATCTGCTGGTGCCAAACTGCCATAGTGATGTTTATACTCTACATCTAATTTGTCGTCGTGGATTCTGAAGTCAATGGTCTCATCGTACTCGACATCGTTGATGTATTCTCTCCAATCTGGCTCCTCAGCCTCAGCTACCCCTATGAGGATTCCTTTCGAGGTATCCCTGTTTGAGCCTTCTACCTTAAAGGTGACCAGGTCGCCCAAATCCCAATTCCCAAACCACCCCCAACCCCAATTCCATTCCTCGTCAATATCTATATGGGCGGACTCGGTCACTATGGCGTAGGAATTTCTTTCAAGCTGGTAGGACTCAGTAGTGAAAAACCCATCATCATCCTTTAGGGCAATGTCCACCCAGAGCAAGGCCCCACCGCCTAACAGGAGAGGTACCGACCCTAGCATGAAGAGGATTCCGAAGATAAGAAGTAGAATCCTTCCCCCGCTCAAAATATAACTCCAGTTGAGCTCAAATTCTCTCCTTAGAAGCTGGCTGGGGAACCAGGATTCGAACCTGGGCTTGCAGATCCAGAGTCTGCCGTCCTACCGCTAGACGATTCCCCAGTGGTTTAATATTATAGCCTAAGAAGCTCGCTGGGGTAAAGCCTACTTGTTAGCCTCGTCGCTATCTAGAGGCTCGGCTAAGGGTAACCCTGAGAGGCCACAGCACCCACTGCTGCCCACTATCCTGAAGCTGCGCTCGATAAAGGAATCACAACCTGCCCTTAACTGCTCAGGGTCTATCCTGCCATGCAAGCTGCACTCTCCCTGCTCGGTGAAATAGATACATAGCTGACAATACATGATAGCTCCTATATTTAGATTAAAGCAGTCTGTTCTGGTTGTCAAACCACGCTTAATTTGCTCAACGCTGCCTCGATCCGCCTCAGGCACCTCTCCCTCCCCAGAACTGCCATCGTCTGAAACAGCGGCGGGGCCGCCGTGCGACCGGTTACAGCAACCCTCAGCAGCCCGAAAAGCTCCCCCGTCTTAAGCCCCAGCTCCGACGCTAAGGTGCGGAGCACAGCCTCCAGGGATGCGGCATCTTCAGCTAGCTTCTCTGCGTCTCTACCTGTGCCGTCCCAATCGGTATCAAGTTCGGTTAGGCGCTGAAGGGCAGCTTCAAGGGCCGCCACCACAGCTTCCTTGGTTAGATTCTTTCCATAAAGCAGCTTTGCGTCATAGTCCAGTTCTTTTTCTAGGTAAACAGTCAGCGTCCCTAATTTCACATCGCTTGGTATAGTTTTAGGCGATATGATTTGCGTGGCAGGTTTGAAGATAGACTTGTATAGCTCGGCTGCTCCTTTAAGAGTAGTGGCCCGCTCCCGAATCAGCGGCACAATCTGCTGCACATATTCCCAAGATATAGGTTGCTTTACTTCTCCAGGCAAGCCTCTCACCAGAAATGTTAGTAGCTGTTCCGTCAGCTCCGCAATGCTCATGTTGCGAATGTAGACTCCATTCATCCAATCGAGTTTATCTTTGTTGAAGATAGCGGCAGTCTTACTTATGCGTTCAATGGAGAAATGACTTATTAGTTCCTCTCTGCTGAAGAGTTCACTACGGTCATCCAGCGCCCAGCCTAGAAGCGCCAGGAAGTTCGTCATCGCCTCCGGCAGATATCCCATTTCGCTGTATTCGATAAGCGAGACAGCGCCGTGGCGTTTGCTCAGCTTCGACTTGTCCACCCCCAGGATCATAGGCAAATGGGCGAACAGCGGCGGTTCCCATTCAAACGCCCTGTACAGCAGAAAATGCCTCGGTGTAGACGAAAGCCATTCATCGGCCCGCATGACGTGCGTAATCTTCATAAAATGATCATCGACGATGTTGGCCAGGTGATACGTTGGGTAGCCATCCGACTTCAACAACACCAAGTCGTCAAGTTCGCTATTGTCAAAGGTTATATCGCCACGTATAAGGTCATGAAACGTTGTTTGCCCCATAAGTGGCACCTTGAAGCGTATCACCGGCGAGATGCCCCCAGATTCTAACCTTGCTCGCTCCTCCAGGCTCAGATCTCGACAGTGGCGGTCGTAGCTGCGCATCGATTCCTTGCGCTCCGCCATTTCAGCGCGCATGCTGGAAAGCCGCTCCGCTGTGCAATAGCATTTGTAAGCATGGCCTCCTTCCAGCAATTGCTGCGCACACTTCTGATATAGGTCCCGTCGCTCCGATTGGATATACGGCCCGTAGTCACCCCCCACCTCCGGCCCCTCATCCCAATCCAAGCCCAGCCACCTGAGGCTATTCAGAATTGCATCCTCAGAGCCCTTCACACGGCGGGCGATATCGGTGTCCTCTATGCGAAGGATGAACCGGCCGCACGTATGTCTGGCGAACAACCAGTTGAAAAGGGCAGTCCTAATGTTTCCAATATGCGGGTATCCGGTTGGGCTGGGAGCGTAGCGCACCCGAACGCTTTCTTCACTCATAGCTCTCCGTTAAAACAGCTGTTTTTATGGTAGCCATGTGACTTAATAAGAACTCTATCTATCGGTCTTTTCCTATTCTAGCATCATCAGAAGTGAGAGTCTATTCAAGCTAGACACCGCAGTTCGGCAATCACCATTTTTAAGGAAACGACTCCCGCTCGGTAACATTTCCTACTAATGCAAATATATAACTGTCGTATCATAAGAGACCGCTGAAAAAGAGGTGCCCCGATTGTATCGGGTCCGGGGGTCTCCCCGATGTATCGGGGCAGCTTTAAAAAGTCCCCCAAGATTGGGCGACTTAGGGGGTTGATTGAGACTATTTCAGCAGTCTCCCATAAGTCTGACTCTTGACAAAGGCAATTGGAAGTTGTAGTTTTAGCTAAGACTCAAATCGGTAGTAAGGCCAAATCTACTCCAATTCCAGAGTATCAGAATAATAGAATCGGTTATTGCAGGTTAAATTATATGATCACCCCCGAACGAGCAGCCCCCTCCGACTTTATTCGGAATATCATCAACAAGGACATCAACAATAATAAATACGGGGGACGGGTGCACACGCGGTTCCCGCCGGAGCCGAACGGTTATCTGCACATCGGGCATGCCAAGTCAATCTGCCTAAATTTCGGCATTGCCGCACAGTATGGGGGCCTGTGCAATGTGCGTTTCGACGATACAAATCCCACCAAGGAAGAAGAGGAGTATGTTCAAGCTATCCTAGAGGACATACGGTGGCTCGGTTTTAACTGGGAGGACAGGCTATACTATGCGTCGGACTATTTCGACCAAATGTATGATTATGCTGTCCAGTTGATCCTGGACGGCAAGGCTTACGTCGATGATCTGAGCGCGGATGAGATCAGAGAATACCGTGGCACGCTGGTCAGGCCCGGTCAGGAGAGTCCCCACCGAAACCGTTCGGTAGAAGAGAATCTCGACCTATTCGAACGTATGCGGGCAGGAGAGTTCGAGGATGGCTCACGATTGCTTCGCGCCAAAATTAACATGGCATCACCAAACTTGAATATGCGCGATCCGGCAATGTACCGCATCATGCATGCAGAGCATCACCGTACAGGCAACAAGTGGTGCATCTACCCGATGTACGACTGGGCCCACGGGCTTGAGGACTCCATCGAAGGGATCACCCATTCAATCTGCACCCTGGAGTTCGAAGACCACCGCCCAGTGTACGACTGGTTTCTTGACCAGTTGGGGATATATCATCCGCAGCAGATCGAGTTCGCCCGACTTGGCCTCACCTACACCGTAATGAGCAAGAGAAAGCTGCTTCAACTGGTGGAGCAGGGACATGTCACCGGATGGGACGACCCCAGGATGCCGACAATTTCGGGGCTGCGCAGGCGCGGGTACACACTTGAGGCCATCCGATATTTCTGCGAACGGGTGGGCGTAGCCAAGACCGATAGCGTTATCGATATCGCGCTGCTTGAGCACTGCATCAGGGATGACTTGAACAAGCGCGCTCCACGGGTTATGTCGGTGTTGCGCCCCCTCCGCGTGGTTATTGATAACTATCCCGAAGGCCAAACCGAGGATCTGGATGCCGTCAACAATCCCGAGGACCCCGATATGGGTACGCGGAAGGTGCCTTTCTCACGTGTACTATATATCGAGCGGGAAGATTTCCGCGAAGACCCGCCGGGCAAGTTCTTCCGACTGGCTCCGGGCCGTGAGGTACGGCTGCGGTATGCATATCTTATCACCTGCATCGGCACGGTGAAGGACGAGCGTACCGGCGAAGTTGTTGAGCTACATTGCACTTGTGACCTCGCATCTCGTGGGGGAAACCCGCCCAATGGGCGCAAGGTCAAAGGAACCATCCACTGGGTTTCTGCTGCCCACGCAGTGGAGGCTGACGTACGCCTTTACGACCGTCTCTTTAATGTGGAAAATCCCGGCGATGTCACGAGTGGTGGTAATTTTGAAGACGTTCTGAATCCCGGTTCGCTGGAGACGTTAACGGGTTATATCGAACCTAGCGTGTCAGGCGCAGTTCCGGGTACCCGGTATCAGTTCGAACGGCTGGGCTATTTCTGCGTTGACTTAAAAGATTCCTCACCCGATCGGCTGGTATTCAATAGAACGATTTCTTTACGCGATTCGTGGGCCAAGATCGAGAAACGGCTTTAAGGCAACAATACGGCCCCGTTATATCATTCAGGTTGCTTCCACCGGAAGTAGGGGCCGTAAACCTTCTTCGCCTCAGAGTCCTGGTCACGATCTATATCCAGACTCTCAAGGCTATCTACGATCGATTCCTCTGTACCATAAAAAAACGGGCAACGTCTGATCCTCGATGCGCGGGGTGATGCTGCCTCTGTTATGCCCTGCAAAGATCAAGTTAAATAGAGCGGTTCTTATGTTTCCCCCATGTGCTATGCGCCTGTAAGGGATGGGAGCAAAGCGCATGCGAACCGAGTCGCCCATGGAAACTAGTTTCCTACCTCGCCACCGCTATCCGGTAATACTGCTCGCTTTTGAGGAAGTTTGACCACATATGTATCGGCAATCCTGTCATGGATACCCTGTTTACGGTCATCGAAAGCGACCCAGAGGAAGAGAAGACCGAGTGTTATCCAGCAGATTACATGGCCAAGGAACCGCAACAGAGCCGGTCCCCAATCCCATTTCATCTCTGTACCGTCGGCATGTACTGCCCTTATCTTGAGAGCCAGCATTCCAGGGGTTTCGCCCCTCCTCGCCCAGAAAAAGATAAAGTAGGCCGCTGCGAGAGCAAACACCGGGAAGTTGGCGGGCCAAAAGCTAATTGCCATTTCTCCCCGGTCTACCATCCAGCCCCAGGCCCAGATGGGGAAGGTGAACATCCAGAAAATGCCGCTTAAAATAGCATCTATGATCCCGATAATCATCCAATCGATAATATATGCTACAAGCCTAATCCAAAACCCAGCGTACTCTACCGCAATGCCCTCTTTTTGCTCCTCCATTTAAATACTCCTCATTTATCATACCCATTCTATCATCTAGCCCCATAGCCTACAACAACAAGATTAGTTCCAGCGCCTCCTCCAGATCCTGAGCTAGATTTGAACTGAACTCCACATACTCCCCGCTCGAGGGAAGCCTGAAACCCAGATGGCAGGCGTGGAGAAACTGCCGTTTTATGATTTGCGACCGCCTGCCGTATACCTCATCGCCGACTACAGGGAAGCCGATAGCGGAAAGGTGAACCCTTATCTGATGGGTACGCCCCGTCTCTGTTGTTACCTCGAGGAGGGTATAGTTATCCATATACCTGATTACCCGGTACTGAGTGCGAGCCTCTCTACCCTCGGTGACCACTGCCATTACCTTTCGATTGCCTGGGTCGCGCCCTATCGGAGCTTCTATTACCCCCCTCTGGGGAGATAGATGTCCCTGAACCAGCACCAGGTATCGTTTTAGCACAGAGCGGGCCTTTATTTGATTGGACAGGTTTTGCTGAGCAGCATCGTTCTTGGCAACTATCATCAACCCTGATGTATTCTTGTCCAGTCGGTGAACGATGCCCGGCCGCATTGTCCCATTGATTTCGATGTCTTTGCAGTGAGCCAGGATGGCATTTACCAGGGTATAGCTGGGATGACCGGGAGCGGGATGAACCACTAACCCCGCTGGCTTATCCACTACCAGGAGATCTTTATCCTCATAGACAATGGCAAGAGGAATTTCCTCCGGAAGGGGAGTGGGTGGACCAGGAGGGGGTATCAACGCAGTGATTCTGTCACCGATATTTAGCTTCAGGCTCCCTTTAGCCGCATAACTATTAACGGTGATGTAGCCATCGCTAATCAGCCTCTGCACATAGGAGCGGGAGAGCTCCGTGCACTCCTGGGCTAAATATCTATCCAGCCGGACACCTGACCTGTTGACGATGAAATCAAGCTTGTGGCTCAACCTACTAGTCCTTTCGTTTCACGGCCCTCTTTCCCTGTCCAAACAGGAAGTAGTAAATAATAAGCACCACTCCTACCACCACAGCCGAATCAGCCAGATTAAATAGCGGCCAGGCGCCGACGTCGATAAAATCAATGACCTCCCCCAGACGAATGCGGTCTATCAGGTTACCCACGGCACCCCCAAGCATTAGCCCTAAAGCGACCCTTACCAGCACCTGGTTGAAGATGGGGTAGCGCGAGTAGATAATAATTGCCGCAATTCCAACAATGGCAGTGAGCGTAATGAGAAAGGTTTGATTGGCAAAGAGACCGAAAACCATACCTTCATTGGTACTGTAGGTGATTCGAAAAAACCCTTCCCCCGGTATCGATTGCCCCGGTGTCATGTTCGCTTTAATGAAAAATTTACTTACCTGGTCTAAAGCTATTATCAATAGAGCGACAAGGGAAAAGGTAAGTTCTCTGATGGGCCTTTTCATGCCAGTATTCCTCGAAAATACGGGAGATATTGTGGGTTTAATCCAGCATCATCCTTAGCTGTCTGATGGTTGATACCGCTTGTCCTCGCCAGTGATTGTTGGCGAAAACGAAGGTCCTCTCCGCTATATTATCCAGGTAGCGGATCTTTGGCAGCCACTCCTCGAGCTCCTCAGGTGAATAGGAGTAGTCGTATCTTTCATAGGCATGTTCATGCTGCCACCATTTCTCCTTGTTGCGCCCGTGAAAGCGTACATAGGCAATATTGCTCGTAGCCTCAGCGATGGGCGGCAGCAGATTTGGTAGTGGTGGCTCATCGACGCAGCAGAAGCCCAGCCCATAGCGACGCAGCCAGCCAAACACATCCTCTCTCAGCCACCTCACATTGCGAAATTCGACGACGACAGGCAAACCCCGTAACCGCTCCTTGAAAGTCTCCATATAGTCCCGGTTCTGGTCGCTAAATCTAAAGCTGTAGGGGAACTGAGCCAGCACGCAGCCCAGTTTTCCCCCATCTATCAGCGGCCTCAGCATTTCCCGAAAAACCTCAAAAACCGCCTCATTATCGTCCCGCTCATGTGTCATCTGACGGTTCGCCTTAACTATAAAAAGGAAGTCATCGCCAGTCTTCATGGCCATGGACTCCAGCACCGCGGGCTTGAGTAAGCTGTAGTATGTGGCATTTATCTCGCAGGCGTTAAATTCACGCGCATAGTATAGAAGCCAGTCTTTTTTGGGCATTCCCGAGGGATAGAACGGCCCCACCCAGTCGTTATAGCTGAAACCGGAGGTGCCCAGATAAATCATGGCGTCAGTCTATCACAACCACCAAGACAGAGCAAAGCATTTCCGTAACCGTGCGCCACATTTCGAGGTCTTTTCTCTGCCTGTCCACACTGAAGGAAGATCGTAGTGCTTTTTCTCGAGTTTAATTATAGAATCTAAAGCGTGAAGAAGGGAACCTATGCCCTTATTATGGAGCTTGGAAGTGAGACCAGCATCGCCGTGGGTAGGCTGGGCCGGAGGAGTGGAGAGAGCGAAATTACCTTCCCTCGAGGCTGCTACGTCTATTTTGGCAGCGCTCACGGCGGACTCCGAGGAAGGGTGAGTCGCCATCTAGAGAGTGAAGGGGCTAAGGGCAGTGGGGGGAGTCGGAAAAAGCGTTTTCACTGGCATATCGATTATCTGGTCCAGTTTGTCCAGGTGCTGGAGGTCTGGTATGCGCTTGAGGGGGAGCAGGGTGAATGGCGAGTGCGGGAAGAGAACCTGGAGTGTTTATGGTGCCAGGCTGCCAGGGAACTGCCGCAAGCTCAATTTCTCATACCGGGTTTTGGCTCCTCCGACTGCCGCTGCCCGTCACACCTGATCTACTTCCCCGCGCCGCCTCCCTTCGCGCTTTTTCGCCAGTTACTTGAGGAGCGAGGCTATGGGGCGATAAGAACATCCACCCATGATTTCATGTTTCGCATGGAAGATTAGTCAGGTTTGCTATCCCTTTACTTTTCTTCCTCCCTTTTATTTCGCCACCAGCCTTTGAGCCGCCTCTCGACCTCATTTTCGAACCCCTGGTTACTAGGCAAATAGTAGCGCTTTCCCCTGAGGGCATCGGGGAGGTTCTGCTGCTTCACAAAATGGCCGGGGAAATCATGGGCATACTTATATCCCTTGCCATATCCCTGCTCCTTCATGAGGCCGGTTACCGGATTACGGAGATGGAGAGGGACAGGGTCGTTTCGTGTCTTCTCAACGTCCCGCTGTACGTTGGAGTAGGCGCTATACAGCGAGTTGCTCTTAGGTGCCGTAGCCAGATACACCGCCGCCTCTGCCAGGGCCAGGTTCCCCTCGGGCATGCCGATGAAGTGCACCGCCTGCTGCGCCGCCATCGCCACCACCAGAGCCTGGGGATCAGCCATGCCCACATCCTCGGAGGCGAACCTCACCAGCCGACGCGCCACATAGAGCGGGTCTTCGCCCGCCTCCAGCATACGCCCCAGCCAGTATAGAGCGGCATCGGGATCGGAGCCGCGAAGCGACTTATGGAGCGCCGAGATAATATCGTAGTGCTGGTCACCAGCCTTATCGTATAGCAGGGCGCGATGCTGTAGCGCATCCTCGATGGTAGGCAAAGGTATCTTCCGTTGGCCCTTGGTATCTGGCTCGGTGGCGATGGTTGCCATCTCCAGCGCATTGAGTGCAATTCGGGCATCGCCGTTGGCCATTACTACCAGGTGCTCCAGGGCATCCTCATCGAGCTTCACCCCCATCTTGCCCAGGCCGCGCTCCTCATCGGCTATCGCCCGCTCTACGATTACACGTATCTCATCGTTTGTTAAGGTGTTGAGGGTGAAGACCCGGGTGCGGGAGAGGAGGGGGGAGATAACCTCGAAGGAGGGATTCTCGGTAGTGGCGCCAATGAGGGTGATGGTACCATCCTCCACATGGGGGAGGATGACGTCCTGCTGCGCCTTGTTAAATCGGTGTATCTCGTCGATGAATAGTATTGTCCTCTGGCCATACATACCGCCCCGCTCTCCCGCCTCCTCGATGATGCGCCTGAGGTCGGCCACACCGGCGTTTACGGCGCTTATGGGACTGAAATGAGATTTAGTGATGCTGGCAATGATGCGGGCCAGTGTGGTCTTGCCGCTTCCCGGAGGCCCCCAGAAGATGATGGACATAAGCTGGTCGGCCTCGATGGTCTTCCTGAGTACCCGCCTCTGTCCCACGATGTGCTCCTGCCCGACAAACTCCTCGAAGCTGCGGGGCCTCATCCTCGCCGCCAGCGGCGCCCCCTTTTCCATCTGCTGCTGCCTGAAATCCTCAAACAGCGTCACTGTCCTGGCCTCCGCTGCTCTTTATACTTTTCCGCATTTTTGCGATATGCTGTTTTATCTGCTCTATCTCTCTATTAGCACCAATCTCCTCAAATAGCGTCAGAGCTTGCTTTAGATGCTCTAACGCTTTATCAGACTGACCTTTATCTTGGTATAGCACACCAATGTTACCCAGTCCTGTGGCCTCCCCCTCTCTTCGCCCTATCTCCCGATTAACCTTGAGCGACTGCTGGTGATAATGGAGGGCCTTGTCCAGCTCCCCCTTTATACGGTATATCAGCCCGATGTTGCCCAGTTGATTAGCTTCACCCTCTCTTCGCCCTATCTCCCGATTAATCTTGAGCGACTGCTGGTGATAATCGAGGGCCTTATCCAGCTCCCCCTTTATACGGTATATATTCCCGATGTTGCCCAGTTGGCTAGCCTCCCCCGTTTTTCGCCCTATCTCCCTATTTATATTGAGCGCCTGCTGGTGGTAGTCGAGTGCCTTGTCCAGCTCCCCCTTATTCTTATATATAAGACCTATTGTTGCCTAAGGCATTGGCTTCTCCCCATCTACGGCCTATTTCCTTTTCTATCTTAAACACCTGCTCGTATAATTCGAGGGCCTTGTCCAGCTCCCCCTTTGTCTGGTATATATTCCCGATGTTGCCCAGGGCTGAGGCTTGCCCCTCTTTTATCCCTATCTCCCTATTAATCTTGAGCGACTGCTGGTGGTAGTCAAGGGCCTTATCCAGCTCCCCCTTTATACGGTATATAACCCCGATGTTGCCCCGCGCTGAGGCCTCCCCCTCTTTTTTCCCTATCTCTTTAAATATCTTTAACGCCTGCTGGAGATAATCGAGGGCCTTGTCCAGCTCCCCCTTGGTCTGGTATATATTCCCGATGTTGCCTAGTGCCGCTGCCAGTCCTTCCTTGTCATTCTCTTCTTTTGCTGCTGTTTCCGCCTTTCTGTATTCTCCTTCTGCTTCTTCAAAATCGCTCAGGCTGTGATAGCAGTTGCCAATGAGAAGGTAAAGCGCCATCCTTTCGCTCGGCGACATGTTAGGCTCGAAGCTTGCCTCAAAATATGGTATGGCATCACGATAATTATTATTTTTAGTGAGCACGGCGGCTTGCTCAAGATTTTTCAGCCTCTCTTCGCCCGCTCTTCTAACTACACCATCTAAAGCGGTAGCTATATCTTGCCCAAAGCCTTCACGGAGGTTTTGCTCCAACTCATCAATTTTTTGCTCAACTCGCTCAACCGTATCGGCAGTTTGTTGCTGCATTGTCTCTAAAGAAGGAATATGTTTCTTCAATCCCAGCCGCACCAAGATTCGTTTCCAACCGAATTTGAATATTGCTAGTATTATTGTAACTATTAATCCTACGACGACACCAGTTACTATGCCGAATATTGTCCAGTCCATGAGCGCTACCTGTAACTCTTCACCTTAAACCGATAGAACTGCACCAGCTAGTAATGCGCTTAAAATAGCTCCTCTACACCTTCGTAGGTGCGCTCGCAGCGCTTCGCTACCTTGCCCACGATAACCAGTCGGTCTTTATCGAAAACAGCATAAACAATCCGCCAGTCTCCAACCCGGATTCGATAGATGGGGCCTATAATCTTTTTAGCACCGTGTGGTCTTGGGGTATTTCTTAAGCCTCGGATGACCGCTACCACCCGCTCCAGGTCATCACCGCTGAGCTTGTCCAGATCGCGCTGCGCTCGCCTGGTAAGCTCACGCCGATACACGCGCCTTCCTCTGCCTCAGGTACTCCTCCAGATCTAACGCTGAGCCGGGGTCGGCACGGTATTTGGCCAGCTCCTCCTCCATGTCCCTGATATCTTCTAAATCCTCTTTATAAGCCTGGTCGATGGCCCTTCGAATCAGCTCGGCGATGGAGGTCCTGGCTTCAAATGCTAGCCGTTTGAGCCCCTCATGGGTCTCCTCCGGCAGATAAATCATTGTCTTTTTCATTCTCCGCTCCTATCACTGCTCTTGCATATATCAAAACATATATATGTCTATATGTCAATAGTTAGAGAGCGCTGAAATAGTCTCAATCAACCCCCTAAATCCCCCAATCTTGGGGGATTTTTTAAAGCTGGGGGATGCCCCCAGACCCCCGGCAGGAAGTATCCTGCATCTCTTTTTCAGCAATCTCATTCACGTTAACTACCTTAATCCGCGGGTCGAAAGAGAAGATTGCTCGATTTCCATCGTATATGTCATTGCCCGACTTGATCGGGCAATCCAGGGATTGTCTCAGCATGCTTCCTGGATCATCCGGTCAAGCCGGATGATGACCCCATAATCTGTGACCCTTTAATCCATGAATAGAGAGTCGAGCGGAAAGCTAAGCTGATTCGCTTGGATTATCACCCATGGGGAGGCCTATTAAATCTGAACTCATGGATTAAGGTTACTATCTATACCGCTTCACCTCAAACCGGTAGAGATGCACCGGCTCGTTGGGCTGGATGCCCGCCTTGGAGCGGCAGATCTCGATCTGATGGCGCACCGTATTAACCCCCTCGAGGTCAGGGAGCAGCAGCCCCTTTCTCCCTCCGCTCTTTACGATTACGCCGTATCTCTTGGGGTCAAGCTCAGCCTCGCTCTCCACTGGCTCAGGTGCGGTGAGGACATCTACGCTGTATTCCAGGTCGGATAGCTCGCCTGGGGTTACCTGGGAGAATCGATGGTCCCGGGTGGCTGAACTGATGGCATTGGTGATTATTTCCTCTGCCACATTCTCCTTCGCCGGCTCATAAGTGCCGATGCAGCCCCGGAGCATGCCACCGACCTTCAAGGAAACAAATACCCCGGCACGCTCCATCATCTCCGGTGTTAGCTCCTTAGGCCGGGGAATGGTCCTATCCCGCACATAGCCCTCGATGGTCTGCTTCGCCAATCTTACCAGCGGGTGCATCGGGCCAGGGTTCTCCACCTGTAATGCTGCCACGAGGTAGCCCACGCCAAACGGCCCCTCATATGAAAGAACGCTCGTTTTCACCGGTAGCCCCTCTAGAGCACCTAACATGATGCCGATGGAGCGAAGGCCGCACTCACCGGCATGCTCAATAAGCTCCTCATCCATATTCAGGATTGCCTGGACATCGTAGGAGGCAATGGCTTCGACCAGCTTCTCATCGAATACCTTTCCATCAGGGTGAAAGCCAGCGGGTGCACTCGGTATCAGTCGATGGGAGAGGTCGCCACTGGCGATAATAGCCACCCGCTTCCCCAGCCTCTCGGCCGCCCGCTGTAGCGCACGCCCAAAGGCGAAATGTCTCTCCAGAGGGAGCCAGCAAAATGTCAGCGGCACGAGATTAGCACCTGACATACATTTTGCCAGAAAATATATTGGCACCAGCACTCCGTGATCCAGTTCGTACCCACTCTCGCCAATGGACCGAAGTGGGATATTGTCCGCCCTTGCCTCCTCTTGAATAGCCGTCACCGCCTCGAGGTCGTTCTCGAAATAGTAGTCGGGGCCGCCTGCTCCCCAGCTCCGCATGTCGCCCGAGGAGGACCTTGCCGTAGCTATCCCCATGGCATCGTGATGATAGGCACCATGGGGGCTGATCACGAAAACCGTCTCGGGGCGATTTTGAGCCAACTGCTCACTGAGCTTCTCCATTGCATCACTTGTCGCCTTGACTTCCCGCTCTGACCCACTACCGACATCGGGAAAAAGGAGAGGGGGATGTGGTGCAATGCACCCAAAAGTAATCCCGGCCATCACTCACCTCCTGCTCGGATCATCATATTGAGATCGGCGCCGCAAAAGCGGCACCTGGAACCATCCAGACCAACTATATTTATATGATAGCCCATCCTGCCGACTATCCGGTTGCCGCAGGAGTAGCAGAAAGTGTTCTCATTCTCATGACCGGGCACATTACCCGCATAAACAAATCGAAGCCCAACCCTTTTACCGATATCATAGGCATGATCCAGTGTAGCTACTGGTGTAGGGGACAGGTTAAGCATTAGGTTCTGAGGGTAGAAGCGGGTGACGTGCCAGGGGGTCAGTTCCCCCAGATTATCGCGGACCCAGGTAGCGATGCCCTCGAGCTGCTCATCGTCATCGTTCATGGTGGGTATCACATTGGTCACAACCTCGACATGCATCCCCCACTTGTGCTTAGCGCGCTCGGTTACCTCAAGAATTCCCTGCCAGCGAGTGACCTTTGCCAGATCCCGGTAGAGGCGGTCGGTGAATCCTTTTACATCGACACAGTATCCATCAAGATAGGGGCCGATCATGTCTAGAGCCTCTGGGGTGATATATCCATTGGTCACATAGACAGTATAAAGGTCATTCTCCTTGGCCAGCTTCGCCGAATCCAGGGTATACTCAAACCATATACTGGGCTCATTATAGGTCCATGCAATCCCCTGGCAACGTTCTCTTTTTGCCCTGGAAATGGCCTCCTGCGGAGAGATGTTGCGTGATCCCTCTAAAAAGGAGGGGTCGGCACAGGAGATCTGCCAGTTCTGGCAGTGCCTGCAATGAAAATTGCATCCCCATGTGCCCAATGAGAAGACCTGGCTTCCTGGGAAGAAGTGGAACAGGGGCTTCTTCTCGATGGGGTCTACTGCTACCGAAGAGACCTCGGCATAGTTCAAGTCATAGAGCATGCCGTCGCTGTTACGGCGCATCCGACAAACACCAAGCTTGCCGGGGCTAATGGTGCATCGCCACTGGCAGGTATGGCACCTAACCCTGGAGCCGGGGAGTTTCTCATAAAGCAATGCCTCACGCATCTCCATCTCCCCCTCCCATATTCTAACATATTTAGTATGCAGTGCAACCCGATGTTAAGACATCTATGAAACCAAATAACCCCCCGTTCTTCTGGGGCAATCGCATTGCTAAACTTGACTGTCCAGCCTCACGTTGATAGACTAGTTCAGCGCTATAGATCCGAAAATTATTTGTATATGGCGCCGGGATACTTCCATAAGTTAAACGCCGATTCGATAGCCTTGTAAACATAGCGCAAAGTTGTGAATATATGGTTGTTATTGGTCTTACCGGCGGAATCCTCAGCGGAAAGAGCACCATATCGAGGATGCTCGCCGAAAAAGGGGCTGTAATCATGGATGCCGATAAGATTGGGCATGAGGCCTATAAGCCCCGTACCAAGACCTGGCAAGAGCTGCGAGATGCCTTTGGCGATGGCATCCTTAAGAAAAACGGTGAGATAGACCGCAAGAGGCTAGGTGAAATCGTATTCGCTGATCCCGATACACTTATCCGGCTCAATAGGATTGTGCATCCGCGGATGCGTGAGATGATGCGGGAAGAGATCGATTGCCTGAAGGTGGAGGGAGTCGATGTGGTGGTACTGGAGGCCGCGGTGCTTATCGAGGCAAGCTGGACCGACCTGGTCGATGAGGTTTGGGTCGCTGTTGCCCCCGAGCAGGTGGTGGTCAAGCGCCTAGAGGAACGTGGCGGGCTTAGCGAGGAGCAGGCACGGGCACGTATCCGCTCCCAGATTTCCACCGAGGAAAGGGCGAAGCACGCCGATATAATAATAGACACCGATTGCGAACTCTCTGAGGTCAGAGCTAGAATCGAGGAACTCTGGGAGACGCTTAAAAATAGGGAGGGTTATCATTGAATACCATTGAGCTGATGAGGCGCTTCATGGAACCCAGGTCGGTGGCACTTGTGGGGCTCACCAGATCTACCGGTATAATGGGCTGGAATGTCCTCGAGCATTTGCTTAGCTATGGCTTTAAGGGTAATCTTTATCCGGTAAACCCCGCTGCCGATGAGATTTTAGGATTGAAATGCTACCATAGTGTTAAAGAAATACCCGGCGATATCGACCTTGCCGTGATATTAACCCCGCGTTCCACGGTTCCGCGACTGGTTAAAGAGTGTACCGAGAGGGGGATCAAGGCGATTACGGTAGTGGGCCAGGGGTTTGCCGATAGCGATGAGGAGGGCAAGGAGCTGCAGGCGGAGCTTCTGCGCATCGCCAGGGAGGGCGGAGCCAGAATACTGGGGCCGAACACCTTCGGGACAGCGAACGCGTTTATTAACTTCAGCTCAGCTTATGTTCAGATGGATATGAAGAAGGTCCCTACTGGTATTATCTGCCAGACGGGGATGTTTTTTGGCGGCCTGCCCAATTTTCCCATATTGGGTAAAGGCATCGATATAGGAAATGCATGTGATATCGATTTTTCCGATGGGCTTGAATATTTCGAGGATGACCCCGAGGTCAAGGTGATCCTCCTCTATATTGAAGGTATGAGGGACGGCAAAAGGTTTTTGGATGTGGCCAGCCGGGTAGCGAAGAAAAAGCCAATTATCGCTCTCAAGTCGGGTCAGTCTGAGGAAGCTGCACAAGCTGCCCAATCTCACTCGGGCAGCCTTGCCGGCCGAGATGAGGTCTATGATGCCGCTTTCAGGCGATGTGGGGTGATTCGGGTGACCACTCCTGAGGAATTCGATGATCTCTCCAGAGCCTTTCTGCACTTGCCGTTGATGAAGGGGAGAGGCATTGGCATAATCACCAATACCGGCGGCGGCGGCATTATGGCAACCGATGCCTGCATGCGTCATAACCTCGATATGGCTAAGCTCTCACCGGAGAGCTCTAGGAAATTGGATGCCATCGCCCCACCATGGCAGGATTTCGAAAACCCTGCCGATATCTGGCCTCCGTCAATGATTTCCGGACACCCCTTACCTGAGGTGATCCGCACTACAGTGGAGACATTTTTAGCCGATGATAACATACATGGCGTGATTATGATCATGCCTGGATTCCCCTTACAATATGCGCCCACCCTCTTTGACCCGGTCGTGCTCGACATCAAATTTGAAAAGCCCGCTGTTATATGGCTCTATGGAACTGATGTGGAGGGCTTCACAAGCTGGATAGAAAGAACAGGGAAAATCCTGTATTACCCGACCATGGATCGGGCGTTAAACGTCCTCTCCAGGCTCAACCAATATTACGAATATCTAAATCGTGACGATGGCAGATAACCCATTGAGAGAGCAAGATAGTAAAATGCTCGCTAAAAAGATCAGAGAAATCCTCGCCCAGCGGGAGAAGAAGGATATTGTTCTCTGCGATGCTCCCCTGTCTCCCGCTGCAGTGCTTCTCCCCCTTTATCAGAAGCAGGGAGAATACCATATACTGCTTACCAGGCGAACTCAGAAAGTAGGGTATCATAAGGGGCAGATCTCCTTCCCCGGAGGGGCAAGCCACGAGCATGATCGAGGCCTCAGGGATACCGCCCTCCGCGAGACCTTTGAGGAGATCGGGGTGCGCCCCGAGGATGTTGAAATACTGGGGGAGCTGGACAATATGGGTACGCTTACCAGCAACTTCCTGGTCACCCCCTTCGTCGGTATTATTCCCTACCCCTACGAGCTCACAGTCAACCAGGATGAGATAGAGGAGCTGGTAGAGGTGCCACTATCGGCACTGGCAGATGAAAAGAACCACAAGGAGGAAGTCTATATTATCGAGGGAATTAAATTCAAGGCCATGATGTTTGATTATCAAGGCCATGTAATCTGGGGTGCTACGGCACGGATCCTAGAACAGTTCCTCGACCTGCTTTTTCCGATTATTCAGAATGTACAAAATAGGTAAAAGTAGTGATTATAACTGCTTCATTGACCTATCATTTGAGCCCACAGGATATAGTTACTGCGTTATTCCAAGAGAAGTGCTGTAGAAAGAGCGTAAAATAGAAAAGGGGGCGAGCACTCGCCAGCCCCCTTTCAATAGGCCATCGAAATTATTATTTCTTCTCCTTTTTCTCCCCTTCGATAGCCTTCTTAGCCTTGACCTCGATAGTCTTTGGCTTCGCCTCCTGGGCTCTGGGAATGGTAATGGTGAGGATGCCATCATCAGCGGTGGCCTCTGCCTTATCGGTCTGGAGGGCATGAGGAATGCTTATGGAGCGAACGAAGCTACCATGGTGATGCTCCCGGTATAGGTAGTCCTCGCCCTTCACCTCCTCCGACCCATTGGTCTTGCCCTTTATGGTGAGAGTGTCATCGGCTATATTGATATCGACATCCTCGGGCTTCACCCCGGGAAGGGATGCTTTTACCACCACTTCGTTGGGTGTCTGATACATATCAATAGGCGGCTGTCCTCTCTCGCCAAAGAGCGCTAAAGCACGAGAAGGTCTCACGAAGCTTTCCTCAAAGACCCGATCCATTGCCTGGCGCATAGTCATAAGGTCCCTGAAGGGCTCCCAGCGTACAAGGTTCATCTAATTCACCTCCTTTCCATGTTTTCTAGCAATATTATAACAACTTAATAACTGATTGTCAAGATTTATAACAGCAATTAGTAATATATACTATTGACAATATCAATAATATACTTTATAATAATCATCGAAGGAAGACTTAAATATGGCAGGTAAGGACTACTATAAGATTCTCGGGTTAAACCGTAGTGCCACCGATAAGGATATAAAGCAGGCCTATCGGAAGCTGGCGCGTAAGCATCATCCCGACGTCAACCCCGGCGATAACTCGGCCGAGGCAAGATTCAAGGAGATTAACTCCGCCTATGATGTCCTCTCCGCCCCCGAAAAGAGGAAGAAATATGATAAGTACGGCGACCAATGGCAGTATGCCGACCAGTTCGAGGCTCAGCAGGGAACACCCTTCGGGGGATCCGGTGGTTTTTCTGGCTTCAAAGCCGGCCCAGGTGCTACATACGAATTTGTTGACCCCTCCGATATGGGTGACCTGGGCGATCTCTTCGGGTTTGCCAGGGGATTTGGCACCAAGACCAAAACCCGCAGGCCGAGGCGCGGCCAGGATATTGAATATGCCACCGAGGTAACCCTTGAGGAGGCCTATAGTGGCAGCACAAGGGTGGTTACCGACATGACCGGCCACCGCCTCGAGGTTAAGATACCCCCCGGGGTAAATAACGGCTCTCGGATAAAGGTGGCTGGTAAGGGTGAGCCCGGCATAGGCGGCGGCCCCAGCGGAGACCTTTACCTAGTGGTCTCGGTGAAGCCTCACCAGACCTTTCAGCGCAGGGATGGCAACCTCTACGTTGAGGTTTCGGTTCCGCTTATCGACGCTGTTCTCGGCGGTGAGGTGGAAGTGTCCTCGCTGAAGGGTAAGCTCTCCCTTAAAATCCCACCGGAGACTCAGAATGGAAAGGTATTTCGACTTGCGGGACAGGGTATGCCCAAGATAGGCGCTAACAAAAAGGGTGACCTCTTAGCCAAAGTGAATGTGATGCTGCCCCAAAAGCTAACCGACAAGGAAAAAGAGCTATTCAGTCAATTCAGGCAGTTGCGCAAGAAAGAATAGAAACGGTAACACGCCAAATAGTGAGAATGAAGGACATTGTAAGAAGGTTGGGTTAGGTAAGAAAATGGAAATTGAGGGAGTTAAAAATGAACTTCGATGAATCGGAACCCTGCTATGTGATCAGTGTCGTAGCCAGGATGCTCGGCGTTCATGCACAGACCCTACGCTACTATGAGAAGGCGGGGATTATCGAGCCATCGCGCTCCCGGGGAAGGGTGCGTCTATACTCCAATCGAGATATCGATAAGCTGCGCCATATCAGGACGCTAATGGACGATCTGGGAGTCAATATAGCCGGTGTAGAGGTCATCCTTCGTCTTACCGGGCGTATCGAGGCTATGGAGAAGGAGATGGAGGAGATAGAACGTGAGATCAGGCAGCTCATGGAGGCCGGGTTGTGGCCCAGGCGTATGCTGCCAGGGACGAAGCAGCGATCACAACCGGGAAGGCAGCGACAGAGTTGATATCTATAAAAAGGAGCAATTGATGCAACAGGAACGATTTACCGAAAAGGCTCAGGAAGCACTGGCTCTATCCCAGCAGCTGGCTCGTAGCTACCACCATAGCCAGTGGGATGTGGAGCACATACTGTTGGCCTTGCTCCAGCAGGAGAAGGGCTTAACCGGTGAGCTACTGGGAAAGCTTGGGGTGAAAACCGATGATATGCGTCGCCGCGTTGAGGAAGTGTTGCAGCAAACGCCGAAAATTTCCCATGAAGCCTCTATGATTTACACCACTCCCCGCGCGGCAAACCTCCTGCAGAACGCCGGTGCAGAGGCCGACAGGATGAAGGATGAGTTCATAGGTATCGAGCATATACTCATCTCTATGGCTTCCGAGCGCGATGGCGAGGCTGCCAGCATCCTTAGTGATTTCGGCGTTGACCAGGAGAAGCTGTACTCCGCCCTGCAGACCATCCGCGGCGGGCATCGGGCTACCGACCCCCATGCGGAGAGCAAGTACGGCGCTCTGGAGAAGTATAGCCGTGATCTCACCATGCTTGCCCGCGAGGGCAAGCTGGATCCGGTTATCGGGCGTGATGACGAGATAAAGCGGGTTATGCAGATCCTCACCCGGCGTACCAAGAATAACCCGGTGATTATCGGGGAGGCCGGTGTGGGCAAGACCGCCATTGCGGAGGGTCTTGCTCTAAAGATCGCGGTCGATGATGTCCCCGATTCCCTCAAGGGGAAGCGGGTTATCGCCCTCGATATGGGAGCACTGGTAGCCGGCTCTAAGTTCCGCGGTGAATTCGAGGAGCGGCTCAAGGCGGTTATGGATGAGATCCGCCAGGCTCGAGGTGAGATCGTTCTCTTTATTGATGAAATGCACACCGTGGTTGGCGCCGGAGCTGCCGAGGGCGCCATCGATGCCAGCAATATGCTGAAACCGGCACTAGCCCGAGGCGAGCTCCGGTGTATCGGAGCGACCACGCTTGATGAGTACCGCCAGCACATTGAGAAGGACGCAGCACTGGCACGGAGGCTGCAACCCGTCTTTGTCGAAGAACCTAGTGTAGAGGATACAATCGAGATACTTCGCGGTCTGCGACCCCGCTATGAGGCTCACCACAAGATACAGATAACCGATACCGCTCTTGAGGCTGCCGCCCGTCTAAGCAACCGGTACATATCTGACCGCTACCTACCAGATAAGGCTGTGGACCTCATCGATGAGGCCGCTTCCAAGCTCAGGATCGATACCGAGAGCGCCCCCGCTGATGTGAAGGAACTGGGAAAAAGGGTACAGAAGCTGGTTCGCGAGGAAGAAGCGGTATCACAACGAGGGGACTACCAGCAGGCCGCCCAGCTCAAGACGGAGCGGCTCCGCCTCGATGAGGAGTATAACCAGGCGAAGACTAAGTGGCTCCAGGAGAAGCGGATCGACAGCGCGGTAGACGAGGAGGGCATCGCCGAACTCGTCTCCAAGTGGACCGGCATTCCGGTTTCCCGAATGCTTGAAGGTGAGGCGGATAAGCTTCTTCAGATGGAGGAGCGTATCCATGATAGAATCGTAGGACAGGATGATGCAGTTAGAGTAGTCTCGGAGGCTATCAGGCGGGCTAGAGCAGGTCTTAAAGACCCTAGGAGACCGATTGGTAGCTTCATATTCCTTGGACCAACCGGCGTCGGCAAGACAGAGCTGGCGCGTGCCCTTGCCGAGTTCCTCTTTGATGACGAGGAGTCCATGGTTCGACTGGATATGTCCGAGTACATGGAGAAGCATACCGTATCTCGCCTCATCGGTGCACCACCTGGCTATATTGGCTACGAGGAGGGTGGCCAACTCACCGAGGCAGTGCGCCGACGGCCATTCAAGGTAATCCTCCTCGACGAAGTGGAAAAGGCGCACCCCAACGTACTCAATATCCTCCTCCAGATATTGGAGGATGGAAGGCTCACCGATGGCCACGGCCGCACCGTCGATTTCAAGAACACGGTGGTTATTATGACTTCCAACCTCGGCACCGAGGAGTTCCAGCGCCAGGCTATAGGCTTCTCACGGCAGACCAAGAGCGAGCGAGAGCGGCAGACGAATGCTATCGAGACCGCTCTCAAACAGACCTTTCGCCCCGAGTTCCTCAACCGGCTCGACGAGGTTGTTATCTTCCAGGCACTTACCAAAGAACAGATCAAGCAGATCGTCGACCTGCTAATGAAAGATATTCAAAAACGCCTTGCCGAGCTGAATATCACTTTTGAACTTACCGAGAAGGCCAAGGACCAGCTCGCCAAGGAGGGCTTCGATCCAGCATTTGGCGCCCGCCCGCTACGCCGCACCCTGCAGCGTAAGGTGGAGAACCCGCTGTCCACAAAGATCCTACAGGGTGAGTTTAAACAGGGTGATCATGTCCTGGTCGACGCGGGAGCTGAGGGGTTAACCTTCACCACCGATCTAGCAAAGGTAGAGAGTTAATGCTAAGCACCGTAGTTTTCAATTCACTTGATATTGCAGCAACCTTCGGAGTAAGAGGAGCGCAATAAAAGGGTACTAAACGATAAATACAACTGGGTAGGAGCTTAAGAGGGGAGTCCAGACTAGACTCCCCTCTGGCGTTGGTTTTCTATGCGCATCAGAAACGCATATCAATTTAAAATTGCTCCCCCTATACAGCCTCGGCCTCGACTTAAATCGGAGTGCCGGTGATAGGTTAAGGAGATCGGGGTGAGACGCATGAAAATCTAACAGCCTGGTATAACCACTTGACTTATGTCCCCCTTCCCGCTACGCTTTTAAAGGTAATTGGCATGAACCAGTACGACGACAGTATAGGCGTCATAGCCGAGGAAGACATCGCGCAGTTACAGAAGCGTAGCTGGATAAGGCGCCACTGGATAAGTCTTGTTTCCATCATAATAATCATCGCCTTTAGTGCCGCCATCTATTTCACAGGGGGTCTATCAGGTGATCTCTGGGCGTATGGATATTTAGGGGTTTTCCTGGTCTCCATATTGGGCAGTGTTGTCATCCTCGTTCCTATACCGAGCATGCCTGTGGTTTTTCTCATGGGTATGATATTGAATCCCTGGCTAGTGGCGCTTATGGTTGGACTGGGTGAACCTATCGGTGAGATCCCTACTTATTTGGCAGGCCGGGGCGGTCGTGTTTCAATGGAAAAATGGGAGAAAAAGAGATTTCTTAGTTGGCCAACAAGGTTTATAAGGAAGAGACCTTCTCTATTTCTCTTCTTCTTTGCTTTATTGCCCAATCCTGCCTTCGATATCGCCGGCGCTACTAGCGGGGCGATGCGCTACCCGTTTTGGAAATTCCTCATATTCTTGTTTTTGGGTAAGACAGGCAAGGGCTTTATTATCGCTTTCGCCGGCTACTGGACGTTGAACCTACTGCTCAAGCTATTTATCGGTTAGGTCACTCACATCTTTCCTTTCACAAATGGGTGATAGCCTACCCACTATCAGCATGCATTTTTTCACCTCCCACTTAGTGGCTCATCCCCGCAAAAAAACACTTTCAGCATGATTCCCTTTCTTGTGCCTCCACACCAACCACCACCGATACCGCTTAATCACCCCTTGACTGACAATCCAAAATACCGATGGGCAACTGTACCACAGAAGATGGAAATATTTGCGTCATCTGGTAACGGAGTTCGTTTATCATTGGTTTCACCAATCGCGGCTAGCCACTTTAACTGGCGTGCTCGCCTGTTTACAAATAAAAAGGGATATATATCGAATCGAACGCCTGGTTGCAATATAAACCTCCAACCACCCAAACCATATTTCTTCTCGCAACTGCAGCGAAAACAGGCAAGCGCTTATTTATAACTAGCATGCTGGAAGAGTGCACAGCGCCGCTTTGACATGTCGCCTAGTTTATGTTAATCTACGCGCATAAGTTGCCTCCCAGCAAACAAGGCAAGGCTACAATAATTCATTATCTTTATTTATCATAAAGCAGTTTTCGCTAAGTTGAGGTTGATCCGCTTTCTTGTTGGCTGGGTAGGGTGGAGGAGGTGCCTATATGAGTTCCTCTTATGAGCGGGATCATCATCGTACCCTGCGGATTCCAACAGTTATTCTTCTCGCCGCCATTGTAGGCTTGGTTATCGCCTTGCTCCTCTCCGTGCTGCTTACATTTCCCCTTTCCATGCTCCCCGGGCTCTGGGGACAAATCACCCCGATTGCAGTCAGCCTTTTCCTCTGCATAATTATCATACCAATTTCAGTAGCACGAGGAAGGGAGCTATTCCGGATGTTTGGCATCACATTACCAGAAGGAACAAAAGGTATCGGTGGGCCATTACCTCACAATGGATCGCTCATCGTGGACACCAGCACACTCATTGATGGGCGCATCGCCGATATAGGTCAGGCTGGCTTTATTCCGGGGTCACTGATCATCCCCAGATTTATCCTCAGTGAGTTACACCACATCGCAGATTCCTACGATGCGTTGCGCCGCAATCGCGGGCGCCGGGGTCTAGAAATACTTACCAAACTGCAGCAGGATTCCAATATCCCCATCGAGATCTCTGATATTGATGCAAAGGATGTCCCCGATGCTGACGGTAAGCTTGTGAAGCTGGCAAAAGCTCTCGGTTGTGCCATTTTAACCAACGATTTCAACCTGAATCAGGTTGCGAGGATCCAGGGTGTCCGGGTACTAAATGTCAACGAGTTGGCCAATGCAGTACGGCCCGTGGTTCTGCCAGGTGAGGAGATGGCTATTCGGATCATTCAGGAGGGTAAGGAGTTCGGGCAGGGACTCGGCTTCCTTGACGATGGAACGATGATTGTGGTAGAAGACGGGCTACGCTACATCAATAACAGAATTGAAGTGGTTGTCACCAGGGTACTGCAAACTGCGGCAGGGCGAATGATCTTTGCCCACCCTAAAGCAGAGTGAGCGATGGAAAAGATTGGTACCATCGTGGCTGCCGCTGGCACAGGCAGGCGAATGGGTGGGGCTGACAAGATATTCGCCAGCTTAGCCGGTAAGCCTCTCCTGGCCTACACTGTCGATGTGTTCCAGAGGTGTCCCGTAATTGACCAGATAGTCATTGTGTTGCCAAAAGACAGGCTGGATCTGGGGTGGCAACTTGCTAAGAGGTATCAGTGGTCCAAGGTGACAGATATATGTCCAGGCGGGTCACGGCGGCAGGATTCGGTAAAGGAGGGTCTGCAGAGGCTAGCTGACTGCCAGTGGATAGTGATACACGACGGGGCTCGCCCCTGCCTTAGCCAGGAACTGATTGAGAAAGGGCTTAAAGAGGCCCGTCAGAGTGGAGCTGCCGTCCCCGCCCTGCCGGTTACCGATACTATCAAAGTTGTTTCCACAGACTCCTTCGTTGTGGAAACGCCGCTTCGTCAGCGTCTGTGGTCGGTGCAGACGCCTCAGGTATTTCGATGCGATATAATAAATGAGGCCTACCGAAAGGTTCGTGGCGATGTAACCGACGATGCCGCCTTGGTGGAGAACCTGGGGTATAAAGTCAAGGTCTATCCGGGCTCTGACACTAACATCAAGGTGACTAAGCCTGAGGACCTTTACCTAGCTGAGGCTATTATCAGGACGCAAAGCTAGATCGAAAAATGCGCGTTGGAATCGGCTATGATGTTCATCCCCTGGTCGCAGGGCGCCCCCTGGTGCTCGGCGGCGTGACTGTGACCTTCGGTAGCGGCCTCCAGGGTCATAGCGATGCCGATGTGCTAACTCATGCCATCATCGATGCCCTCCTCGGCGCTATCTCTTTAAGGGATATCGGCACCCATTTCCCCGATGCCGACCCCCAGTATAAAGATATATCCAGCATGACCCTCCTGAATCGTGTCGGCGAAATGCTACATGATAGAGGCTTCAAGATCGAAAACATAGATGCCACCATCCTTTGTGAGCAGCCCCGTCTAGCAAATCACATCGACGAAATGCGCCGAAACATCTGCACAGCCGTTGCCATAGATATAGAACAGGTCTCGGTGAAGGCAACTACCTCAGCGGGGCTGGGCTTTCTGGGAGAAAGCAGGGGAATTGCCACACATGCGGTTGCCCTGGTTGAGAGAAAATGAGAATCTATAACACCCTCTCTGGTCGAAAAGAGGAATTTACCCCGGGGGGCGACCCGATAAAGATATACGTCTGCGGGGTTACCCCCTATAGCGAGTGCCACATCGGGCACGCTATGAGCTATATCATCTTCGATGTAATAAGGCGTTATCTTGAGTTTCGCGGATACCGGGTGAGATACGTTCAGAACTTTACCGATGTCGATGACAAGATTATCGCCCGCGCCAGTCAATCAGGTCTTTCCACCCAGGAGCTGGCCCAGAAGTTTATCGAGCAGTACCACTCAGACATGGATGCCCTTAATGTAAAAAGGGCCGATGACTACCCCAGGGCTACTGAGGAAATCCCCAAGATCATCGAGGTCGTCTCCGGCCTTATTGAAAGCGGACACGCCTATCAATCAGGGAATGATGTCTATTTCCGGTTGAGTAGCTTTCCCCAGTACGGAAAGCTGAGCCACCGAAGCCTGAGCGAGATGATGACGGGCACCAGTTGCGATGAAAAAAGCAATAAAGAGCATGCGATGGACTTCGCACTATGGAAGGCGGCCAAGCCCGGTGAGCCTCAGTGGGAGAGCCCCTGGGGCCAGGGGAGGCCCGGCTGGCACATCGAGTGCAGCGCCATGTCCCTAAAATACCTGGGTGAGACACTTGATATTCATGGCGGAGGGCAGGACCTAGTATTCCCCCACCACGAGAACGAGATCGCCCAGTCAGAAGCCTTCACTGGCGTTAGCCCATTTGCTCGGTACTGGATGCACAACGGGCTGATGCAGCTCGGTGAGGAGAAGATGAGCAAATCACTGGGCAATCTTATTACGGTTAAAGAGGCACTGGAGCGCTATAGCGCCGATGCCATCAGGCTCTTTGTCCTAAGCTCCCACTACCGAAGCCCCCTTACCTATACCGAGGATGGGTTAGAAGCTGCTCATAGAGGGTCAGTGAGGCTCCGCCTTGCAGCGCATCGCGAGAGCGGCGATGGTCCACCAGTGCCCCAGGCTGCGACTTGCCGCCAGCGCTTCACCCAGGCCATGGACGATGATTTCAATACCGCCCAGGCCATCGCCGCCCTATTCGACCTTGCCTCAGAGATCAACCGGGCAGCGGATGAAGGGCATTCTATTGAAAAAGCACAGCGAGAGCTAATAGAGCTGGCTGGAGTAATGGGTCTGACGTTCAAGGGATACCGCTTCAGTGTTGATATCAATGCAGTGGTAGAATTAGCAGGTCAGATCGGTATTACCCTGAAAAAGGATGCAACAGATGATGAATGCATCCAGCAGATAGTCGATAAACGGCAGGAGAAACGGTTGAGGCGAGAGTGGGCAGATGCCGATGAGATTCGCGACAGGCTGGCAAAGCTGGGGGTAATCCAGGAAGACACCCCTCAAGGCACAGTATGGCGCTACAAGAGATAAGCACCAGGTCTTGAAGTTCCATTTATTGGATGTATAATTACGGTATCCATATGCTATATGGAGGTGAGAGTGTGAGGACGCTGGAATTTGTTGCCCTAGTACTGATCGGCACCGGTATCCTGGGAATCATCGGCTGGACTGCCAGGTCTTTCTTCAACGATCCTCTCGTCCCCCTTAGTATCCGGGTTCTCGCCGGTATTGCTTCAGTAGGGTTTGTCCTGCTCCTGGGATATGTGAGCGGGGACAGGATTCAGAAGGCACGCAGGGAACCCAAGGCGATCAAGGAGGTAAAATATTGATAATAGTAACCTCGGACCACATAGAGGGTAATAAGATAGTGAAGACCCTGGGTATGGTCAAGGGCAGCACTATCAGGGCCCGGCATATTGGAAGGGATATCACCGCAGGACTGCGCAGCATCGTTGGCGGGGAGATCTCCGAATATACTAAGCTCATGGCTGAGGCCAGAGAGCAGGCCATCCAGAGAATGGTCGAGCAGGCGGAGGAGATGGGAGCCAATGCAATCCTTGATACCAGATTCGTCACCTCGATGGTGATGAGCGGCGCGTCCGAACTCCTGGTCTATGGAACAGCGGTGGTGGTGGAGTAAACCAAAGACATTGAATTCAATAACAACTTTAGAATGCGTGTTATAACTGTGGAAAGCTTTTTAAAACGATGGTTCAAGAAAGCAAGCGCCATTGCAGACTTTGAAAGAGTCATCAGCCTACCACGGAATATGTAGCCTATTAGAGTGGCAATGCACTATATAAAGTAATCAAGGAGATAGTGCTAATCTCTATCCTCCTATTGCTGGTCAAGCCTGGCTCAGCGCCTGACAGCCTTTTTACGCTTCGTATTACTGAGGCGCCAAGGCTATAAAGAAGCTGTAATAGACTAGAGCGCTCACCAAGATGAATTAGTAGCGAGCGACCCTGACAAACTATTGCCCCCAGCGTATATCCCACCCGCACCCTTTGCCGACCGTTCCCGCACCGCTGGCGTGAGGGACTGGCAGGCGCGGAAGGTTTGTAATATATAGTCTGAGGTTATTATGCAAAATATTCGTATAAAGAGGAGAGTAAATAACCAGCCATTAGGAGATAAAAATGTAGGTTGTGATAATCTCTTACACGCGGGTGACTACCCCAGAGTAGTCAGCCCTTCTTCCGTAGAGCCCACAGCATTGACAGGCAAAGCTCCTCGCAGTATTATCTGCTCATATGATTTATGGGGGAATGTAAATAATGGAAGAACAACAACTGCTAATGCAGATTAGAGATGCTCTAATACAGATTGATAAGAGTTTGGATGACAAATGGAAGCAACTGGAGACTTGGAAAAACGAGTCTGATATGTTGGTTGAATCCAGATGGAAGCTTATAGAGAAATGGATGAGCATGTCAACTGATGCAAGATCTGATTTGAAGGACATAAGAGATAGGATAGTGCTATTCGTTAAATTATAGCGATGGCCTATGTGGCTGGTATAAGTTAGCCCTCTCTTTATTCAGGCCTGTATGAGGTGAAGGCCATGTAGCTCTTGCCGCTACATCATCAACTCACTGTAAAACTCGAGAAAATAAACGAGCTTCTACACTGCTGAAAAACTGCTATTGGCCGGTTAGAGGGGCTATTTACCTGCAGAGGGCAGCGAGTATCACAGTACTTAACTGGCTGCAACCGACGCAAAGTACTCTGCAAAAGCTCGAAGGTAAAAGGGATTGCTAAGAGAAGAATCTACGACATTCGGCCCACCTCAAGTTCATCTTCCAGAAGATGAAGGCGCTCACCCCAAGGTACTGTTCGAGTGGTGGTACGGGAATTTCACACTGATGGATTCTAATAGCCGGTCATACGGGGCTATGGTGGCCTATTTTAACGCCGCTCTCAGGGTGTTGTCGATTTCCGACCTTAAGGAAAAGCAGTTTTATCACGAGGCTTCCCTTTCCAAGCTATACTGTGCCCAGAGGTTCCTGGATCTTCGCTGGGGATCGCATGATCGTTGGTTTCACAGTAGCCCGGACGCGCTCTTTTATCACCTCCATTCCCATGGCACAGAGATTGGCCTCAACGTAGATCTGGTTTCACAGAAACCACCTCTCTTGGCCAGTGGCGATGGCCTCATTAGATGGCCCTTCGGGAGTTCCTACTACTACTCGCTAACCAGAATTCGGGTTAAGGGGCAGATCGAACTATCGGGAGCGACGATAGATGTTGAAGGGATGGGCTGGATGGACCATCAGTGGATGGATTTTATACCAGCAGCAGTGATACGAAGCTATGAGTGGTTCTCCATCCAGCTTGATAACAATACCGAGATCGTCTTTTGGCAAGCCATCAGAAACAATGGGTCAATTGTATCGCGTCCCCTGACAATAATATTCCCTGATAACTCGGTCTTCTACACTAAGGATTTCTTATTGCAAAGGATGCAGTCGTGGGTTTCTCCTGATAGCGGCTGTGAGTACGGAATCCTATGGCGAGTTCAGGAGGATTCTCAAGCCCTGGATTTGGAGATCAAGGCGGCATACCCGGAACAGGAGATAAAAATACCTGTGGCCCTCCCGGGGTTCTACCCAGCATTCTGGGAAGGGAGGACGACTGTATCAGGGCAATTAGCTGGCAGGACCGTTTCAGGGATTGGATACACCGAACTCTTCCGGCCTCATAGCAGCCGAGGAGAGGAAGTCCGATAACTGTCCGACGTCAGTAAACAGGTAAATATAACTGCTCTCCATCTCCCTGGCGCCTGTTTTAAACCTAGTACAGCGCAATACAATGCCAATTTGTAATTGGTAATGCTTCGAAGCCAAGGCTGCAGCCAAAAGAGCCAGACCAGGTCAATTTGGGATGTATAATCTCGACTAACTATTGCCCCTCTTCACAGCATGTTCCCGTGTCGCTTGCATTGAGGGATTGACAGGCTATGAATGATTGTAACATAATCAACGGCGAGTCTTGACTATGAGATATATCTCTCGTAGTGGATTTAACTACTGTGCGTTTAAATAGAAGAGCAAGAACTATAACAATAGGCAAAGGGGAACGCAGTAGGGACTATTAGTAGTTATTCCTGTATTATGGGCAGAATAATTGGGAGAGTGACTAAGGGGAAATGAGGTCTTTGTCTGAGTTGTTTTTTCATCAAAGCGACCCTAAGGAGAAAGCAAAGGTCACAGTATCGGCAGTTTATATGAATGGAATAATGAGAAGTATTACAGGAGCAAATAAGGTGCCATTTATAACCATCAGATTGTTTATGATATTATTTGTATCCTCAATAATACTTGTGGCAGCATTAGCAGATAAGCCGAGCGTAACAGCATTACTGGTAGACTACTATGAATCCTTCCACTCAGTCAGTCTCTACACCTATGATAGCGATAGTGATGGATATGATGACTCCCTCACGCTATCGGTGGATGTGAATACCGACGGTGGCTATGTTGATGTCACCGTTTACGGGGATTTGGAAGATTCATATGGATTCCTGGTTGACTCAGATTCCGCCACCTGGAGCATATATGGTTCTGACTATGAGTATGGCTATTTATACCTGACCGCCAGTTCAGGAGACCCGGGATACTATAGTTATTACCTTGATCTCTATGATGACCTGGCATACTGGGAGGATAGCTGGTCTGATTCCGTCTACTTATACCCCCTTGGATATGGTGGTGCATCTGACTACTATGAATCCTTCTATTCAGTCAGTCCCAGCACCTATGATAGCGATAGTGATGGATATGATGACTCCGTCACACTAACGGTGGATGTGGATACCGACGGTGGCTATGTTGATGTCACCATTTACGGGGATTTAGAAGATTCATATGGATTCCTGGTTGACTCAGATTCCGCCACCTGGAGCATATATGGTTCTGACTCTGAGTATGGCTACTTATACCTGACCGCCAGTTCAGGAGATCCGGGATACTATAGTTATTACCTTGATCTCTATGATGACCTGGCATACTGGGAGGATAGCTGGTCTAATTCCATCTACTTATACCCCCTTGGATATGGTGGTACGTCTGACTATAATGAATACTTCAACTCAGTCAGTCCCAGCACCTCCGATAGTGATAGTGATGGATATGATGACTCCGTCACGCTAACGATAGATGTGGATACCACTGGTAGCTCTGCTTATGTCACCATTTACGGGGATTTAGAAGATTCATATGGATTCCTGGTTGACTCAGATTCTGCCACCTGGAGCATATATGGTTCTGGCTCTGAGTATGGCTACTTATACCTAATCGCCAGTTCAGGAGACCCGGGATATTATAGTTACCAACTTGAGCTATATGATAACCTGGCTTACTGGGAGGATAGCTGGTCTGGTTCCGTCTACTTATACCCCCTTGGATATGGTGGTGTATCTGACTATAATGAATACTTCAACTCAGTCAGTCCCAGCACCTATGATAGTGATAGTGATGGATATGATGACTCCGTCACGCTAACGATAGATGTGGATACCACCGGTAGCTCTGCTTATGTCACTGTCTACGCAAACATCTATGACACATTGGCACAGTTGGTTCACTCAGAGTCCACCAGCTGGAGCATATATGGTTCTGACTCTGAGTATGGCTACCTGGACCTCACCGCCACTACAGGATATCCAGGATTATATGGTTATCAACTTGCCCTTTACGATGCATCATCTAATTCGGAGGATGACTGGATTGGTACCGTTGACCTATACCCCCTTGGATATGGTGGCACGACCATAACTACACCAACGCCTTCCCCTGATGGTGGTGGGTTAGGCGGCGGTGCAGTGGCAGGAATAGTGGTCGGTGCGCTTATCGTGACAGTGCCGGGGTTTTTCTGGGCAAATAAGAGTACAAAGAGAAGAAGAGCAACCAATGCACAGATCAGGGAGCTCAAGACACAGATGGAGCTCTGGAGGGAGGAGGGCTATGACGTCTCGGAGTTGGAGGATCTATTTAAGTAAATTCTCTGCATAAAGCCTTGTATTATTTTTAGGGCATTTTTAGAGATAGGAGAATAACGATTATTAACGACTCAAGCATTTTGGAAATCCGCTGCGGCAATGAGCTTCGTAAACAGGCCCTAACCCAACTGCCAGTCTCCATTGGGCGTGCCACGGACAATGATGTATTGCTCAGCGATGAGATGGTTTCGCGTCACCACGCGAGGCTTGAGCAGATGGAAGGTGTCCTATATATCACGGACCTGGGCAGCCTCAACAGCACACAGGTCAACAGCGAGACAATTGAGCCGAACGTGCCGTATCCTCTCAAAGACGGTGACGCTATCAGCATCGGCAGCTTTATAATGACGCTCCATTTGACCCCCGAAGCAAGCTGCATAGATAAGATGCTGGTGGAAACGCCACATGAAGCAGAGCTACAGGTACCCGATCTGGCAGGACGTGACATCCTGACCATAGGGCGAGGTACGGACAATGACTTTATAATAGCTCACCCCATGGTCTCGTGGAGTCATGCCCGTATCACCCGGCGCAGACCTGACGGAGATCATGTAATTGAAGACCTTGGTTCAACTAATGGCACGTTTGTCAATGGCGAGCGTGTGGTTCGGTCTCGCCAGCTACACCGCGACGATATAATCTACATTGGCCCATATAAAGTTGTCTATATACCGGAGGCGCTTAAAGCGGTAGATGAATCGGGTAATCTGCGCTTGGACGCATTGCGTCTTAACAGGTTCGTTGGCAAGGGCAAGAATCTATTGAAAGATATAACACTCGCTATCCAACCCCGGGAGTTTATCGCAATCGTCGGTGTTAGTGGCGCTGGCAAGTCCACACTGCTCGATGCCCTCAGCGGTTTTCGCCCTGCCAGCGAGGGTCAGGTCTTAGTGAATAACAACAACCTGTATTCCAACTTTGATGTCTACCGCACTCAACTTGGATATGTTCCTCAGAAGAATATAATTCACATGGAGCTAACAGTCTATGAGGCATTGGACTACTCGGCACGGCTTCGGCTCCCTGCCGACACGGCTCCTGCCGAGCGCAATCAGCGCGTTAGCGATGTATTGGATGCGCTTAGTCTAACCGAATGCAAAGACCGCGTTATCCGTCGTCTTAGTGGTGGAGAGCAAAGGCGAGTCTCTATCGGGGCCGAATTGCTGGCTCAGCCAGGGCTACTCTTCCTCGATGAAGCCACCTCGGGCCTCGATCCTGGAAGCGAACGTCAGATGATGTATCTCTTGCGAGACGTCGCCGACCAAGGCCATACGGTCGTACTTGTTACTCATGCTACCAGGAACGTTCTGCTATGTGACCAGGTCGTCTTTCTTGCTAAAGGCGGCTGTCTCGCTTACTACGGACCTCCACAGGAGGCGTTGAGTTATTTTGGTGTCAATGATTTCGACGACATTTACGACAAACTTCAAAGGGAACGAACACCCGAAGCCTGGGCGGAGCAGTATCACCAATCTGAACAGTATCAGAAATTCATCGTCGCACGCTTGCCCCATAAATACGGTGCAGCACTCCAATTGCCAACTCCTCCACCAATCGCTAGCCCAGGAGCGACATTGAAGCACGTCTCCGCTCGGCGTCAGTTCGTCATCCTGTCGCGCCGCAATATGAACATATTGAGACGAGATAAAGCTAGCGCAATGCTAATGCTGTTGATAGCTCCCCTCATCGGCTTGCTCTTCTTCGCTTTCTGGAGCCGGGGCATCTTCGAACCGGACGGTGGTGATGCTATGAGGGTTGTAATTGTCCTGTTTAATGTCTCCGTGATCTGCTTTCTGGTTGGCGGCCTCGTCTCGATGCGTGAGATTGTCAAAGAATCGGATATCTACCACCGAGAGCGCATAGTGACGCTCAAGATAGTGCCGTATGTACTTTCCAAAGTCTGGGTTGCTGGGATAATTGCATTATATTCGGCCGGGATTTTTATCCTGTTTATGAAATTGGCTGGCGGTTGGCCCTCCCTCGGTCAAGTGGTGGCGGTCTATGTAACATTGACGTTATCACTTGTTGGGGGCATGATGACAGGCTTATTTATTTCTGCGGTGTCACCAAACCCGAATGTGTCTCCGTTACTTCTTTTACTCATTATGGTGCCACAGATAATATTTGGCGGTGTAATGCCTATTAAGTACTTCGGTGGTGTAGGAGAGGCAATTGGTTATGCAACTACAACGAAATGGACCTTTGAATCCATGGTGACCATCAGTGGCATGGGAGAATGTGTGGCTGATGATATATGCAGCCAAGAAAAGTGTTCCGGGTTCAACATATTAACCGAGTGTGATTTCCCGGGCGTACGTCCTGATGTTGAGCCAGTGGATGAGCAAGAGGCTCAAGAGGCTATTTTTCAAGCCGAAAGCACAATAGATAATATGGATGAAAACTGGGGCCAAGCATTCGATGTAAATGTGGTTGCTCACTGGGGTGTACTCTTGGCTATCATAGCTGCCATGCTTGGATTGGTGATAGCATCGCTGAGGTTGAAAGATCGCAGATAACAACACGGGCCCGTATTATCGTATTGTGTTAGTGTAGTAAAATGGAAAAATACAATTGCTTGTAGGGGAGTGTGGACGTAGATTGAGGCAGTGGAAAGTAGCAGGTCATGACGCCTCATCATTCAAAGGGGAGACCTAGATGAAAAAATTGGATGAGATAGTACAAGAGTTTAGAATCTTTGGGGAGAAGATTCTAAGATTAAAGCAGCTAGAGAGCGAATTGAACGCCATGAAAACGGAGAGCTACGAGGCGGAGGTGGAGTCTATCAGGGCCAAACTGAAGAAGCCTCAGGCCGTGGAGGAAGTGGCAAGAGAACTGGATTCTCTGAAGAGAAATATAGAGTCCAAGGATGTCGAGGGGGGGATGACACTGGCTGCACCGTTAAAAACGGCAGACCGGCCGCCGAAACCTGAACTTGGTGGAGAGATATCAGAGAAATATGAAATTCTGGATTTAATTGGATTTGGAGGGTTTGCAGACGTTTATAGAACCCGGAGGAAAGAGGATGGACGAATAGTTGCCATAAAGGTCCCCAGGCTCGCTCAGTTTGAAACGGTAGAGCCCGGAGCATTTTTGGAAGAAGCCAGGTTATGGTCACGGTTAAGTCACCCCAATATTGTAGAGGTTATCGAATACGGGACAAAGCCCTATCCGTGGATAGCAGTGGAATACATGGAAGGAGGCTCACTGCGATTGAGGATAGGACATCTAAAATTAGAGGAATCTCTCGATATAGCTCTGAAAATATGTGATGCTCTTTACTATACACACCATCTTGGGATTATTCATAGAGATATAAAACCAGAAAACATCCTCTCCGATAAGGAAAATAACCCGAAGCTGGCAGACTGGGGTCTGGGGAAGATGATGATAGACCTGTCAATGAGGTCGGGTTCCACAGGGACCCCGTACTATTCAAGCCCGGAGCAGGTAAGTCCAGCAAAATTCGGCGATGTTGGATGGTGGACAGATATCTACCAGTGCGGGGCTGTGCTATATGAAATGGTCACGGGGCGTCTCCCATTTCAGGGACAGAGTACTTTGGAACTAGCAATAAGTATAACGGACAGCGAGGTGGTAAAACCAAGCGAGGTCAATCCTGAATTGCCCGCGGAGCTTGACGATATCATTGCGCAATGCCTGGCAAAGGATAGGGGGGAGCGCTATAAGGATATCTCCATGATGAAGGCGGCGCTCGAGAATATAAAAAGGTCTTTGGTGTGAGCTATCTGATAGCCAAGAGTGATGATGGTCGGGACATAGCGGTTCCTCTAAGAGAACCGCTGGAGATAGGTCGTAGTGATAAGGATTTTACAGTGGTGGTAAGGACGAGGGGCGATACAGTCTCTTTGGGCGTCACTGATGCTACCGTTTCTAAAACCCACGCCCGCATTTATCCGGAATCGGGGAAGCTAATGCTTATGGACCTAGGCAGCAAGAATGGGACTCTGCTGAACAATAATCCTTTGCCCGGAGCGCAACCTGGAAGAGAGAGTAAGCCGGTTGAGATCGGAGAGAATTCCAATATTAAGTTTGGATATAATACTATAGTACGGATAGCATTGGGAGAGAAGACCATTACACCGGAGGAATGGGGTAAAATTCAAAGAAGCTCACCCTAGTAGGGTACATGTGTATTTCTCCAGCCAATCCCCATCGCCATCATCGCCACTAGCAGCGTTATATGCCAGGTCGAGGCAAGCTTAATTCCCCCTAGCTGAAGGTAAATGCCCAAATAAGGATGCCAGTGGACATCAACAGAGGGGTTAGAAGTACAACCTGTACGTTCATGCCCATTACTGGAATAAGGTTGTCTCTATCACTGTGGGACCTCAGCACACCCTTTACTGTCTTTATTCCCAGCGGTAGTGTTGCCAGTCCCAGTAGCGCCAATATTGGGAGTACCTCGGCAACGACTGCTCCTGCGATTAGAGCATAGACTAATACCAATATCAAGCAATAAATATTAGCCGCCCTCCCCTTGTTCAATATTATTGGTAGGTGCTTCCTCCCTGCAAATCTATCAGCCTCCACATCGGGAAACTCATTTAGCAGCAGCAAATCCGCGATAAGCAACCCGGAAACAAACGCGACAGCTATCGCTGCAGCGCTATAAGCCTCGGTCTGGACAACATAGGTGCCCAGCACCATTAGTCCGAACCCCAACCCGGGACCTACTAGCTCAGTTATTCCAGGTAATCTGGTTAGATAAGGCGTATATATAAGTACCAGTAATACCCCTAAAAGCCCTATTGGCAATATTACCGGCATGATATAAATGAAGTATATCCCAATAATAATGGTGACAGCCAAACTTCCTAACCCTAGGAGAAGCACATTCCTTGGTCTGAGCATGCCCGCGGGGAGGATGCCGCTACCACCACTGAAGGGGGTTCGATGTGTCTTTAGGTCTATCCCACTCTTATAGTCAAAGTAGTCATTAAGAACATTGACGCTTATATGAGCAAACAGAGCACCGAAAAAGGCTAAGACAAAATACACGGCGTTAAAAGGATAACCCTCGTATAGTGAAACCGCTACCCCAGAAAAGACACAGACCGGGACAAGTAGCAGGAACTGTGGCCTTATTTCCAATAGCCAGGTTTTAAAAACAGCCACGAACTTTTTTCCTCCTTTACCCTGGAATGGTACCACTACCCTGGAATGGTACCACTCAACTTGCTATCACCTACTCTAAGCTAAGTCTCCCTTTCAGCGACGTTTTAGTAGCTCCCACCTTCACCTCATCTCCAATCTTAGCCCTCAGAAACCTGGCAGCACTACCATTCCGCAACGATACCTCTAGCCGCTCGCCTGAGCCCATGATCGCCAGGAGCTCTTCCTCCTCCTCATAGGAGGAGCTCAGGTCATCTATTATATGGCCGCCAACCTCTATGAAGATCCTGCCCCTGGGTAGGTCCTCACGCTTAATATCGCTGATTAGATTACCAAAGCGATCGATATGAATAACCCTACCAATAAGCACCCCGTCCTTTCCAATTTGAGGACGGGGTATGGTGAAGGCAGCGATGGATGGAATCAGGTCACCAAACTCGTAGGGAGATACTCCTAGGGAGAGATGGGCAGAAACAGGGGCGAATATATCGCGACCGTGAAAGGTGTTACTTAGCGGTGAGAGCCAGAAGCGAGGATTGGTTAAGGCAATCGCTTCAATCTCGGGGAGGGATTCCTCCACAATATAGCTTAGCACGCCGTTGTCGGGGCCAAGGAAGAATGCTTGGTGAGTAATGAGTAGTACTGCCTGCCGCTCCGTACCTACCCCGGGGTCAACTACCGCAATATGAACTGTGCCCCTGGTGAAGTAGTGATAGGTTGTGCTCAAAATATAGGCGGCCTGAGCAACGTTCTGGGGCTTGATGTTATGACAGATGTCGACTATTGTAACCTCGGGATTGAGGTCAAGTATCACCCCTTTCATAGCTGCTACATAGGGATCATCGTTACCAAAGTCGGTGGTCAGTGTAATGATAGCCACAATACTAACCTGTAGCCCTGACTGCGAATATCGAGATGATGACAAAGATCACCATCAAGGCAATGGTGAAGCGGAATATGGTTTTTTCGATCCCCCGTTTGGTACGGTACATACCAGTCTGCTGCCCGAAGATACCCCCCAGACCTCCACCTCTCACCTGAAGAAGGAATACAATTACCAATACAATGGCCAATATAATTTGGGCACTATTGAGATATGTCTCCATGCTTAACCCTCCAGTCTCTCTTTCAAGAGTTTATTCACCGCAGCAGGATTAGCCCGCCCCCTGGTCTCCCTTATCACCTGACCCACCATGAAGGTTAGTGCCTGCTCCTTCCCTTTCTTGTAATCCGCCACCGCCTGAGTATTATTGATTATCACTTGGGCTACAACTCCCTCTATCTCCTGCACGTCGCTAATCTGGGCAAGCCCCTGCTCAGCTATAATATCACCAGCCCGCCTGCCACTGGCAAACATCTCCTCGAATACCCTCTTCGCGGCAGCTCCGCTGAGCGTCCCATTATCTACGAGTTCTAGCATCTCAACCAATAGCCCGGGAGTAATCTTAGCATTATCGATCTCAGTATCCGTGGCATGGAGAAGCCTCGTGAAATCGCCCAGGAGCCAGTTGCTCACCACTTTCGCCTTTTTTTTATCCCTGGCCTTATTATTCAGTTTCAGGCAGGCTTCGAAATAGTCAGACATTGCTTTGGAGTTAGTTAGCAGGCTGGCATCGTAGTAAGGAAGCTCATAATCCGCGATAAATCTGTTGCGCCTGTTCTCGGGAAGCTCGGGAAGACGCGCTCCAACCTCTGCAACCCATTTGGGGCTGAATACCATGGGTGGTAGATCCGGCTCATGGAAATAACGATAATCGTGAGCATACTCTTTGCTTCGTTGCGAAACTGTGACTCCCCGATCCTCAACCCAACCCCTGGTCTCCTGGGTGAGGCGCTCTCCTACTTCTATCGCATTGCGCTGCCGCTCCTCCTCGTATTTGAGAGCGCGATAGACCGACTTGAAGCTATTCATGTTCTTGACCTCGACCTTTACCGAGTCGTTACCACCTTCGGTGCGCATGCTGATATTGGCGTCACACCTAAAGCTCCCCTCCTCCATATTCCCGCTGGACACACCGATGAACTGGATGATATTACGCAGCTTTATCAGGTACTGTCGCGCCTCCTCAGGGGAGCGCAGGTCAGGCTCACTCACGATCTCCATCAGTGGTATGCCGGCACGATTGATATCTACCAGGCTATAGGACTCTCCCTCCGCGGTGGTGCGATGGATTAGCTTTGCTGCATCCTCCTCTAGATGTACCCGCGTGATAGCGATTCTCCTCTTTTTTTGCTCGCCCCTATCCTCTCCCTCTCCAACCTCTATATCCATCCAGCCGTAAATACCTAAAGGTGCATCATACTGAGAGATCTGATAGCCTTTCAGCAGGTCAGGGTAGGGGTAGTTCTTACGGTCAAACTTGGCATATTCCGGGATGGAGCAGTTCAGCGCCAAGGCGGTCATCACCACGTATTCTATAGCCTTCTGGTTGATGACGGGGAGCACCCCAGGCATCCCCATGCATATAGGGCAGACACGCGTATTGGGTTCTGCGTTCACATAGTCCGTGCCACATCGACAGAACATCTTGCTCTTGGTCAGCAGCTGCGCATGGACCTCAAGCCCGATAATTGTCTCGTAATTCACTTTAAATAGTCCCCTCCTCAACCCAATCCAACCTGCGGCTAGTATAGCAATCTTTACAAGCCGTGGCAAGGATTTGTATTCACCCATATTATTGCGGACATGTCAAATTCCATGCTTATTCTATATGGTAGATCTACTTGCGCTCATCGCTGGCAAGGCCAATTTTCCGAAGCATTATTATAATTATAATGATTACATCGCGCCGAAGTAGCTTTTCGAGGTGCAAACCGATGCGATTATTTTCATATATCTCTAGCGTTACTAAGGAGAACATATCCCGTGTTAATGCATAACCCATCCTACTTATGACAGTTAACTAGCCATTGGCGGACTAAGCAGATTAGATGTGGCTATGCCTTAACTGCCGACAAGTCGATTGACATCGCCAGGCATATGTGCTATTTTGCTCATGCCGAATCGAATGGTGAAAGGGAACCACATGGGTAATCTTGCCGACAAAATGATTAGAGCAGCTAGGCTCGATGCAAACTTTTATGTACAGGTGATGAATGATCCTGCCGCGATACGGCAGGCACTCTTAGTGGTCCTGATCTACAGCTCGTTTGCTGGGATTGGAGCCGGTCTGCTCACCCTGCCAGATGTAGATGCGGGGCAATTTGTCCTAAATCTATTCGTGGGGCTATTTAGTGCCCTAGTTTTATGGTTTGTTTGGTCCTTTGTCACCTACTTCATCGGCACCACATTATTTAAGGGACCTCAGACACCCTGGCGAGTTATAGCAACCTACGGTGAGCTTCTTCGAGCCATCGGTTTCGCCGCTACACCAGGGATACTACTAATATTTATCTTAATTCCCCTTATCGGTATATTTTTATCGCTGGCAGCATGTGTGTGGATGTTCATCGCCACGGTCATCGCGGTAAGGGAGGCGCTGGATTTCTCCACCTGGCGATCAATTTGTACCTGCTTTGTGAGTGGAATTCTCCACCTGGTTTTTGCCATCCTCATTATCCTGGTGTTGGGTGTGGCCTCCTCGGTGGTTTCCTACTAATTGCGGCTTCAAGTCCCATCTATAAGTTCCCCCATTTTTACAATCTGCCCCCCAACTTTTAACGCATTGGATTTTAATGTTCTATATCCTTCGATAGCTGTGTCCCATTGAGTACCTTCTTTGAATACATATCATCAATATTGAGTACTTCCTGTATGTGATAAGAATTCGATAATGAGCCTGTTACACAAAGCATGAGCATGAATAAATTCCCTCACTAGGCTGATAAAATCGCTATCAAAATGGCATGATGGCTCCACTATTGTTCTTAAGATAAGCTATCCAATGTGCCTGATTCCCCACTGTAATGAGAAGGTCGTTTTTTTACAACAAGCTCTAACCTTATCCTTCTAGGCTTATGAGCAACGATCAATATTTTTTACTAAATTAGGATGGTGAGAAATGGTCGCTGGCGCATACACCGCGAATTCTCCCCCGAAATTAACCATGTGAATCACAAAATGCGTCTCCATCTCCAACACTGCCTCTAGGATATTCCCATAACTTTGTGAGTCATTGCCAGTAATTAACCGACAATACAGGCAATTCTAGCCCCTTTTAAGGGCATTTTAATCGCAATGCTACCCTCTCTCAGTCTATCTGTTTACCAACCCAGTATCCATTCCATCCATTGAATTCTTTCCTGCTGTTTTTAAGCCTGTTTGGGTTTTTCCCCGGGGATGACAGTAAAACAGTACTACAGGCTATTGCAGACACCCCGCTGAGCTTACCAAGCAGGAAGCTTGCCAACTCACCAACCTGCCTAAAGATATGAAGCCCCCGAATAGAGAGAGGATGGATTCCTAATCCTCGCTCCAGGCATCCTCCCCGATGAGCGGGACGAAGCGGCAATGGGTTAAGTTCTTCACAGTCATCTCCTCCTTCTGCCTGATCACCTGCAATAGGTCCTGCTCCCAGCGGGAGCCAACCGGGATTACCAAACGACCGCCTATAGCAAGCTGATCCAGTAGCCCTTGTGGAATCCTGGGTGCAGCGGCCGTTACCACGATTGCATCATAGGGTGCTTCTTCCGGCCAGCCCAGTTCTTTTATGGCAATATTAACCTCTACGTTAGTATAGCCTAGACTCTTCAAGGTCTGCCTGGCTTTCCGTGCAAGCTTAGGCATCCTTTCCACAGTGATTACCTGCCCCGCCAGCTCGGCGAGGATCGCCGCCTGATACCCGCTCCCCGTGCCAAGCTCCAGAACCTTCTCCTTCCCGCTAAGAACCAGTGCCTGGGTCATCAGCGCCACGATGAAGGGCTGGGATATGGTTTGGTCCTCACCAATAGGTAATGGCCTATCATCATAGGCAAATTGTCGACTCAGGCTGGGCACGAAAATCTCGCGGGGCACCCGCGCCATCGCATCAAGCACCCTCTCATCATCGATCTCGTGACGCAGGTGTTGAATTAGCCTTTCACGATCTTTTTCCAGATTTAACATCGATCTTATCTTCACTATCTTCGCCTAAAATCTACCACAAAACCCGCAAGGGCTTCAAGGTTGATGGGGTTATTGATAGGGAATATAATTAAATATTGTGAGTTTATCGGGTTGACGAAGTACTATATCGGGACAAGTGGCTGGGTCTACCCGCACTGGCGGGGTGTTTTCTATCCATCCAAGCTACCCCAGTCTAAGTGGCTGGAGCACTACACTGGACTTTTCTCCACCGTGGAGCTCAACAACAGCTTCTACCGCCTTCCCTCAGAGCAGGCATTTTCCAACTGGCGTGATAGCTCGCCAGAGGGCTTCCGCTACGCGGTCAAGGTAAGCAGGTTCATCACCCACATCAAGAGGCTCAAGGATGTAGCCAAACCGATAGAGACCTTCATTGAGCGGGCGCGACATCTCAATGAGAAGCTGGGCCCGCTGCTCTACCAGCTCCCGCCAAACATGCACCGCAACGATGAACGGCTGGAAAGCTTCCTATCGTTATTACCCAAAGAGCTCCGCCATGTCATCGAGTTTCGCCACCAGTCCTGGCTTGATGAAGCTGTGTTCGACATGCTGCGGCGGCACGGTATCGGCTTCTGCGTCTTCGATATGCCCGATCTTCCCTGCCCACCTCTAGCGACGGCAGATTTTGCCTACATCCGCTTTCACGGCTCAAGCGGGCTTTACTTTAGCTGCTACTCCAACGGAGAGTTGGATGAATGGACAAGGAGGATCACTAGGCTGGCGAAGGATCTCGACACAGTCTATATATACTTCAACAACGATGCCGAGGGCTATGCTATAAGTAATGCGCAGACAATGGCAGCTAAGCTGGTCTAGGGTTAATTCCGAACTGAGTTAGCCCTTCGATGGAATTCGGGCATCGCAGGACTGACACGCGATTACTATACCTACTACAAGAATTACTCAGTTCATCGGAATGCGGCTTAAGTATTAGCTATTTTATTGCCTACCAATTATCAACAGGTTCTCCCTCATCTAGATTGTAGCTAGCGCTATATCGAATAGCAGTATTATCTGTACTAAAGTATTTCTCAGTGACCCAAAGTTTCAGATTTTAACTCTCAATGTCGGCACAACTCTGAGGCCTCATGGGTATCGCCATTGACGGCGAAAGAATTGCCTGAGATAATGGCAGCCGGAGGTTGGCTATTAACTGGAAAAACAGGGTGACTGAACTCCTGGGCAGCAAATACCCCATAATCCAGGGGGCATTCGGTGGTTTTGGCACCTCAGTCCTAGCCGCACCCGTTTCCGAAGCGGGGGGATTTGGCATCATCACCGCCAGCGCCTGGCGCACTCCAGAAAGGCTGAGGGAGGACATCAAGAAGGCGCGCTCAATAACTGACAGGCCCTTCGGGGTCAACCTCTCGGTAGGGCTCTGCCCCCGCATAGACGAGATGCGGGAGGTAGCTATCGAGGAAAGAGTGCCGGTGATTTTTACGTCGGCATACCGCGCCGATAACCACGGCATGCGCATTCATGATGCCGGGCTTAAGTGGGTGCACAAGGTTGCCACGGTTCAGCATGCCCTGGCTGCAGAGCGCCAAGGGGCCGATGCCGTGGTCATTGTAGGCCTGGAGGGCACAGCCTTCAAGAGCATCTTCCAGCTACCCACGTTAATTAGCGTGACCACTTCGGTAAAGCAGATGAGGGTGCCACTGGTCGCAGCCGGAGGCATCGGCGACGCCCGTGGCTTTCTCGCCGCCCTGTCTATGGGGGCAGAGGGCATCTATATGGGCACGCGCTTCCTGGCTACCGAGGAGTGCCCAGTCTCAGAGCGCTTCAAGCAGCAACTGGTGGAAGCCCAGCCCTGGGATAAGGAATACCGCGAGCGTGCCCTTACCCCGCCGAAGCCCGAGGACTACGAAAAGATATTGGGGAAAAGGGGCGATATGCCCATGGACCAGTGGCTTCAACACCTGGAACAGGTCATGTTCAGGCAGTCCGAGGTAGGTGACTGGGACTGGGAGAGCGACTTTGACCTTGATGTGATCCTGAAGATAGCGGGTGGCTCGCTGGCGGTAGGTGTCATAGACAAGGTTATGAGCGTCAGGGAGCTAATCGATACAATCATCCGGGATGCCGAGCAGATACTCCGCCTTAATGGAAACCTGGGCAAGTTGATGGTTTAGGTATGTGGTGATACCGCCAAACCCGATGATAAATGGCTAAGGTCACTACGAAGATGAATATGTTGAAGTAGATGGCAAGTGGAAGAAAAAAGTATCAAAGAAACACGAATCCGTGAAGAGCAGCCTCAGACCAAGCGTCAAATAGCAGGCAATACCGAAAATTATAGAGATTCCTTCACCCTCTGTGCCAGGGATTGGGTCATGCCCACAACCGCGGCCATCTCATCTATCGGGGCCTCCTTGATTGCACGCACCGAGCCGAACTTTTGTAAAAGCGCCCGCTTGCGCTTGGGGCCAATCCCGGGGACGTTGTCCAGCGCTGATGCCATCGTCTCACTGCGCCGCACCCTGCGGTGATAGCCTATGGCAAAGCGATGTGCCTCATCACGAATTCGCTGCACCAGGTATAAAGCTGACGACGTAGGGTGTAGGATTATTGGATCGGCTATGCCAGGGCGAAAAAGCTCCTCGTTCTCCTTGGCAATGCTGGCAACTGGGATGAATTCCACCCCCATTTCCCTAATAGCCTCGCCTGCCGCATTCAGATGCCCCTTACCGCCATCGATGAGCACCAGGTCGGGGACTATAGTCCACCCTGATGTATCTGTATTCTTGAACCCTTCAGCCCTTTTAAAGCGTCGCCTTAAGACCTCCTTAATCATGGCATAGTCGTCGGCGCCACCCACCGTTTTAATGCGAAATCGGCGGTAGTGCGCTTTCACGGGCCGCCCCTCCTGGAATACCACCATGCTGCCCACCGCCGATGTCCCACGAATATCCGAAATGTCGTAGCACTCCACTCGACTGGGAGTTCGGGGAAGACGAAGAGCGTCTCCCAGCTTCTCGATAGCAGCAGCGTTAGCCCCCGGTTCAGCGAGCTGCTTCACCCTTAGCTGTTCCAGACCCTGTCGAGCATTCTCCGCAACCATGTCCACCAGCTTCCTTTTCTCACCACGTTGTGGCACCACAAGGCTAACCCTCGTTCTGTTCTGTCCCCGCTTGCTAGCCAGCCACCTCTGCAGTAACAATATATCATCAGGGCGATGCTGAAGCATGATTACAGGTGGGACATAGGTCGCCGAGTGATAAAACTGGTTCAGGAAACCCGCCATTATCCGCCCCGGCTCCTCATCCTTAGCCCCTTGCACCATAAAGTGGTCCCGCTCGATGAGCCGACCGCCCCGTATGAAGAAGACCTCTAAATAAGCCTGATCACCGCTCTTTGCCAGGGCGATGACATCCTGATCACGTCTATCGGTCGAAGAGATCTTCTGGCGCTCGGTTACCATTTCCACAGCACGTATCTGGTCGCGCAGTACTGCAGCCCGCTCGAAATCCAGCCGCTCCGATGCCCCAGCCATCCTTCGCCGTAGTTCCTTCACCACGCTCTCCTGCTTTCCCTCCAGAAACATAACCACCTCATTAATAATCTCGTGGTATTCCTCCCTAGAGATAGCGCCAATGCAGGGGCCAGCACAGCGGTGCATGTCATACTCAAGACAGGGTCTGCGATCAGTCCCGCTGATCGCCCTTTTACAAGAGCGGAAAGGGAAAAGCCTTTGTAACAGGTCAAGTGTCTTTCTCACCGAGCCAGCACTGGCGAAGGGTCCGAAGTAGCGGTTGCCATCCTCATCGACTCGCCGGGTAACATAAACCCTGGCCCAATCGTCCTGGATATTGATCTTGAGATAGGGGTAGGTCTTATCATCCTTGAGGCGTACATTGTAGCGAGGGTGGTGCTTCTTGATCAGGTTGCACTCTAGTATAAGTGCCTCCTGTTCCGAATCAGTAATAAAGAATTCAAAGCTGCTTACCCGGGCCACCATCCACTGTATCTTTGAGGAAAGCGCATGAGGAGTGCCAAAATAGCTTCTTATCCGACAATAGAGATTGGTGGCCTTTCCCACATATATCACATTGCCCGATGTATCTTTAAAAAGATAAACACCTGTCTTCTGGGGTAATGCCTTTAGCTGCTCATCGAAGCGCCTCGCTTCCATGGCGTCCTATCCCAGCACAAAGACGAGCACGATGAGGATGATGATCATGGCCCCGGCAATCAGGGATATCTTTCGTAAATCTGCGATGACATATTGATAGCGTGGAGCCTCCTTTTGCGCCGCAGGAGCGGTCTGGGTCACCTTAGAGGTAATTTGAGGCTCCGGTGTTGCCACGGTTGAGGGCATGGCAGGAGTCTCAGCAGTGAATTCAGTTGATGTATCAGGAGTAGCACCAGCAGGCATGGAACGCCTCGAAGAGCCTTGCGACTTCTTCTTCCGCTTTCTCTCTTTACTAGACGCCGCCTGTCGTGAGGCGACACTATGTGACTTCTTAGGCATCTATTACTCCACCTTGATAACTCGTCCATCCTCCACAACACATGTCACCCTTGTATTCATACGAGAAAACGCCCACTCTATACTCACCTCACAGTCCAACAGAAACTTCTTCTCTTGCCCCATTACCTCAACAACAATGGCCGGTCCATCCCTTATACCAATTAACGTCCCATTAACAAACTCAGTTTTCACCATTTAAACCTTTTTATTTTAAGCATTCAAGCGATTATTACTTGTCAATTTTATATCCTACACCCCAATAGTATCCGTTACGGGAAAATCCCGTTTGTCTCATTTATAAGCTCTCTTGCGATACTCTCCCAAGATTACGGCATAGGGAGCAAATTCTCTATATCGAGATATCTCAAAAACTAAACCTTTTTAAACCAACCCTTCGCCCTTGCCCCTCTGCATAACTACATATATCTGAATCCCGCTGCCGCGACGCCTTAGCCCCACAAAGCACTTATTAATCTCGAGCTCTAGGGTGTGCCTTTTCATAAGCCTGGCGCACATGCTCGCTGGTAAGGTGAGTATATATCTGTGTTGAGGAGATGCTAGCATGCCCCAGCAGCTCCTGAACCGCCCTCAGGTCAGCTCCACCGCTCAAGATATGAGTGGCAAAGCTATGCCGCAGGGTATGGGGGGTAACCTCCCTTTTTATACCCGCTGCCTCAGCATGGTTCTTAAGTATGAGCCAGAAGCCCTGCCTGGTGAGGCGCTCCCCTCTGCGATTTAAGAACAAAGCGTCGTCTTCCTCATCACGCAGCATAAGGGGGCGAACCGCCACCATGTATTCTTTAACAGACTGGGCTGCACGCTGATGTATTGGTATAATCCGCTCCTTGGATCCCTTTCCCAGGCAGCGCACAAATCCCGCATCGAGGTTCACATCCACCGTGTTAAGGGAAACAAGCTCAGATACTCTCATGCCACAGGCATAGAGTAGTTCAAGCATCGCCACATCACGTTTTGCCTCGGGCGAAGAAAGCCTAACCGGTGCTGACAACAGCGCTTCTACCTCAGCAACTGAGAGGGGTTTGGGCAACGATTTGCCCACCTTCGGCGAACTCAAGTTCTCGGTTGGGTCATTGCGTAGGGCGCCATCATTAACCATAAAGTCAAAGAAAGACTTCACCGCGGCAACCTTACGAGCCACGGTGGCCGTTGCATAATTTCTATCCTTTAAATCGAGGATGTAACTGATGAGAAGATTGCGATCTACAGCAGACCACTCAGTTTTGTGTCCTTTTACACCTGCCCTTTCCCCTACGAAATCAGCAAGCTGATTGAGGTCATTTCTATAGGCGTAGATGGTATTTTCGGAGAACCCCTTCTCTACTAATAAATAATTTAAAAAGCTCTGAATTTCCTCCCCCATCCTTAGTTCTCCTTTATCAATCTTGAATTGCCCTATTTTAACATAATCCTACAGAGTATGCACGCTTATCGAAAAATTTGCACAACCCCTTCCCCAAATCCTGAACATTTCACAGAAATATGAGTTCACTTGATTTGGACATATTATATCAATTGCCATAGTAGCTGTCTCAGCGGTGGTGTAATCTTAAGAGAGGGAAACGCCCTGGATAATGCTTAGCTTCGATCGCTATCCAACATGCCTATTGCTAACGGCACCAACAGAATCTAACTGAGATTCTTCCCCCGAGGCCTAAACAGGGGTCAGACTGACAGAGAATGTTGCTTAATTTTCTTGGCAACAACACCGCTACTTGGCTTACTAAGACAAGTGTATGCGCCATATTTGTTGACACTACGTGGCAAATCGCCGTAGAATGCTATAAAGTGTCAATTGAAATAGGTATCGACACCATACTCTTCAGCATTGGCTCCTTCGAGATAGGCTGGCATGGGATCATGGTGTCCCTCGCTGTCATAGTAGGGGTCGGAGTATCCCTGTGGTTTGCTAAAGGTGTCGGTATCAAAAAGGAGACCGTCTATAGCGCCGCGCCCTGGGCTATCATTGGCGGTATTATCGGGGCCAGGCTGTTCCACGTCATAGACTACCTGGGGAGCACTTATATTAGCCACCCCGCACAGATATTTACCCAATTCTTTAGCGGGTTATCCATTCTCGGGGCGATCCTGGGGGGAACGCTGGCCGTTTTCATATATGCCAGGATAACTCATCCCCCGCTTGGGCGTCTCGCCGATGCCATCGCCCCAGCGCTGCTCCTTGCCCAGGCGGTGGGTAGGATCGGGTGCACTATAAACGGCGATGCCTGCGGGACACCGACTTCGATGCCCTGGGGTTTTGTTTATACCAGTGATAATGCTATTGCCCCCCAAATACTGGCTCAGGCCGGTTATTCTCCAACTGTAGCAACCCACCCTTCACCGGTTTATGAGATCATGTGGGATATCCTAGTATTCGCCTTGCTATGGCGTCTTAAAGGGCGGCTAAAGCCGGATGGCTCTCTATTTCTTCTTTACCTTTCGCTATATTCCTTTGGGCGTTTCTTCATCGAGTTCACCCGTTTGGTGACACCGGATCAGATAAATGTGTTTGGCCTGCTACATTCACCCCATTTCATCACTCTTATTGTGCTGTCGGTTTGTGTCCCCCTGCTCATCTACAGGATTAGGAAGGCGAGGGCTGAGGCCATAGCTGACCCTCCTGCAGAAGAGTTGCCCTATCCTCTACCTTAACAATTATCAGCCCTCCTCCGTCATTATCACGAAAATAGAGCCCTTAAATATCGATGCTAGCCCAACGCCCATGTCATTCCCGCGCAGGCGGGAATCCAGGCCCATCGGTATCCGGGTTCCTGCCTCCATAGTATCAACAGACAAGGCCCGTGCAAATATGCGACATTTTCATCATCGGTGATACCGCCAGCAAGCAGTATGCTGGACTTGGTTGAAGATAGCCCACAGTAGACTCGCATCTTTTAGCAAACTCTCCGGGCAGAAAGCTAAATACTCTTGCGGAGTAAGAATAAAGGGCAAAATGCTGTCGGGCACTAGTTTATGTGGCAGGAGCGAAATCGAGGATGTTTAACTGAAGCCTCTCCCCACCACCCCACAGATCGACATCAACCTTGAAGACGATGTCCAGCCTGGGGGTGACCTTGCCCACAAGCTGGCCCATCCTGAAGCCAATGCTATCCCAGGCTACCCCATCCGCCCTTAGCTTCATCTTCAGGTGCTCCCCTTTACCTCCCACGCAACGAGACTCCTCCACCTTTACATCACGTGCAGCAAATACCGGGGTGGGATTGCCATATCCAAAGGGGGCAAGCTGCTGCATCATTTTGAAGGTATTCCCGTTGAGAGACGACAGGGACATCTCGGCATCAATGGAGAGCAGGGGGCGGAGGTCCACAGATGCCAGTTGGTCTGATGCAATCTCAACCAGTCGTTTATGAAGTTTATCCAGGTTTTCGGTAGCTACAGTAAACCCTGCTGCCCTGGGATGCCCGCCAAATCGATGGAGGAGAGCGCTGCAATCGCTAAGGGCATCGATGACGTCGAAATCGAGGATGCTGCGAGCGCTCCCCCGGCTCCACTCCCTTCCCCGCTGGAAGACGACTACGGGGCGGTAGAACTCATCAACCAATCTGCCGGCTACCACGCCCACCACCCCACTATGAAAATCCTCACCACCTACCATTAGAAGGGGTAAATCGGTTCCGGTGGCACTTATCTGCTCCCTTGCCCTGAGCAGCATCTCCTCGGTGAGCCTTTTTCTCTCCTCATTTCTCCTCTCCAGGATACCGGCAAGCCTCTCAGCTTCCTCCGAAGACCTAGTCGTTAATAGATTATAGCCTATGCCAGCATGGTCCATCCGCCCCGCTGCATTGAGGCGAGGTGCTAGAACCCAGGAAATAATTTCAGCATCAATGCCTAAAAGAGGCACTCCAGCGCTCCTGGCCAACTCCCTTAATCCCGGCCGCTCTGTAGTTTGAAGCACTGCAAGTCCACGCTTCACCAAGTAGCGGTTCTCTCCGAGGACTGAGACCATGTCAGCCACCGTTCCCAGAGCAACAAGGTCTAATAATGCCTCCACATCGCCGTCCTTACCCAGAGAACTAAAAAGTGCCTGCATGAGCTTGAAAGCCACACCCACACCGGCAAGCTCAGGGAAGGGGTAACGGGAGTCACCCCGCTTCGCATCGATCACTGCGATAGCCTGTGGTATTTGAGGAGGAACCGTGTGATGGTCGGTAATCACGATATCAAGCCCCAGTTGCTTCGCAACTTCCATCTCATCATTAGCGCTGATGCCACAATCCACCGTGACAATTAAATCAATCCCCTGTTGCGATAAGCGCGCTAATGCCGCGTCGTTTATACCATACCCCTCATCAGCGCGGTGGGGAATATAGGGAACTACATGTCCCCCAAGAGCGGAAAGCCCATCACAGAGGAGAGTTGTGGCCGTGATCCCATCGACATCGAAATCCCCATATATGGCAATAGCCTCCCCGGAGAGCAGTGCGCGGTAAATCCTGGCTACCGCTCTATCCATATCGGGCAGCAGAAAAGGGTCATTAAGCAAGCGCTCGTCTGCGGCTAGAAAGGACTCAATCTGCGCTGTGTCATTGATGCCACGATTATAGAGGAGCTGAACCAATAAAGGGTGGTGTCTATTTCCCGAAATTCTGGCAAGCTGCTCTTCTGGCAGGCTAGGCTGTATTTGCCATCGTCTACGGCTCATGCTTAATCCCTATACCTGCCGAAGATAAGGGTAGAGTTGTGCCCACCAAAACCAAATACATTGGATAATGCTGTATTCACCACCGCCTGACGAGCCACATCGGGCACATAATCAAGGTCGCAATCTGGATCGGGGCAGGTGAGATTTATTGTCGGTGGAATGACCCCATGCTGGATAGTGAGAACGCATATCGCTGCCTCCATGGCTCCAGCAGCACCCAGCAGGTGCCCCACCATCGACTTTGTGGAGCTTATGGGAATTCGGTAGGCTTCCTTCCCAAAAACAGTCTTTACCGCCATGGTCTCATTCTTATCGTTTAGTTGAGTTGATGTGCCATGGGCGTTTATGTAATCTATCTCCCAAGGTTCCAACCCTGCTTCCCTAAGAGCGATGCTCATGGCCCTGACCCCACCTTCACCCCCCTCTGCTGGCTGGGTAATATGGTAGGCATCCCCTGCTGCACCATAGCCCATAACCTCAGCCAGAATAGGGGCTCCCCGCTTCGTAGCAAAGGTAAGGCTTTCCATTACTAGGACCGCTCCCCCCTCCCCAATGACAAAGCCATCTCGCTCGGCATCGAATGGACGGGATGCCTTCTGTGGCTCATGGTTCCTGGTAGAAAGAGCCCTTGCTGCGTTAAAGCCAGCAAAGGCGAGTGGGGTTATTACCGCCTCAGCCCCCCCTGTAATCATCGCTTGGGCATCACCGCGCCTTACAATCTCAAATGCCTCCCCGACAGCATCGGAGCCACTGGCACAGGATGAGGTAATACAGAAATTGGGACCCTTTGCCCCCAATAATATTGCCACCTGACCAGAAGCCATGTCAGCTATCATCATTGGAATTAGGAAGGGGCTTACCCTATCGGGCCCCCGCTCCATGAGCACCTTGTTCTGATCTATTAGGGTGCTCAGCCCCCCAAGACCTACACCAATAACCACACCTATGCCCCCGGCATTTGTGGCATCTATTCCCATGTGTGCCTGCTCCACCGCCTGAAGGCTTGCCACTGCGGCAAATTGAGCAAAACGATCCATGTGACGGTACAATTTGCGGTCTAAATACTGACCTGGGTCGAAATTTTTTACCTCGGCGGCGATCTTGGTTGCTAAGAGGCCAGGGTCAAACCGGGTTATGTAGTCTACCCCCGATGTGCCTGAGATTAACCCCTGCCATGTCGAGGATACATCTAGCCCCACCGGGCTTACCATCCCTATGCCGGTAACCACGACCCTATTACCCAAGGAAGCACTCCCCCCTTTTTTGCTGTAATTGTAACAGTATATCACGTTATGTTCTAAATTGGCTATATCCCTTGACCTTCGAAATTAAAAACCCATATAATAGCGAAAGTTAGCCCGCAGTCAAAATGAGTTAGAGGGAGAGGTTTACCCCGGCTTTCTCACAAACATTAGAGTTATTCCGCTTCGTAGATTTTGGGTTCCGTCCCAGGCCAGGGGTCCCCGGCAGTAATAATCATGATTTCCACGAAAATATAGTTTAGGGAAGTTCCAGTGTTACACTGCAACTAAGGGGTTCTATGTTATTTATTTATAACCCTTGGGATCGTTAACCGGCGAGAGCATTTGTTAAAGTAAAAGTAATTGTATCCGTCTCATAGCACCAGTTTTAAACAAACTCAGTCACTAAATGATAAATGCCCATTTTCTTCCTCGGTGGCACCTCCGACAATCGGCATATCTAATTGCGAACCGGTAAAGAGATGCGAAAAATCCAAAATAGCATTGCTTTAGAAACCCTGGGATGCAAGCTTAATCAGGCGGAGAGCGAGTCACTGGCATGGCAGCTCGCCGAGAGGGGATATAGTATTGTTCCTGCCTCGGATGGCGCCGATATCTATATCCTCAATACCTGCACCGTGACCCACATTGCCGACCGAAAGTCACGCCATCTCCTGAGACTGGCGCGACGCAGAAATCCCAGTGCCTTCATCATCGCCACCGGTTGCTATGCAGAGCGCGCCACCAGTGAGCTCGCTCAGTTGGCTGAGGTCGACATTATCATCGGCAACGAAGAAAAGTCCCGCTTGCTTGATGTTTTACAGGAGCGGTGGCTGATTGGCCCCGGCAGTGCTCTTCTACCACAAATACATCGAACCCGTAGCTTGGTAAAGGTGCACGAGGGATGCAACCGATTTTGCTCCTACTGTATTGTACCCTTTGTCCGAGGCCGAGAACGCAGCTTGCCACCCGACGAGGCATTGGCAGAGGTCATAGCAAGGGTAGAAAGGGGCTACCGAGAGGTAGTGTTAACCGGAACCCAAATCGGCTCCTACAGAAACGGACTGTGTTCCCTTATCCGGCGCATCCTGGCTGAGACCGACGTTCAGCGACTGCGCCTGTCCTCCCTCCAGACTCAAGATATAACCCCTGCCCTTCTTACCCTGTGGCAGGATTTTGCCCAGCATCTCTGCCGCCATATCCACCTCCCCCTTCAGAGCGGTAGCAATGCTATTCTCCAGCGCATGGGGCGAAGCTACTCAACGGAGGATTATGAGCAGGCGGTATCCAGGATTCGTGAGGCAATACCGGACGTGGCTATCACAACCGACGTTATTGTTGGCTTCCCCGGAGAAACCGTCGATGAATATGCTGAGAGCTACCGCTTCTGCCAGCGTATGGCATTCTCCAATATTCATGTCTTCACCTACTCGGAAAGGCCAGGTACCCGCGCCGCTCTGATGCCTGATAAGATTGACGAGCGTATTATGAAGGAGCGGAGCGAGCGCATGCTGAAATTGGCAGAGGAGAGCGCTCGTAGCTTCAGGGAGCGCTTCGTGGGATACACTATGATGGTGCTCTGGGAACAGGAAGTTCAGGAAGGAACCTGGGTAGGACTAACCGATAACTACATCCGTGTAGCTGCACGCAGCGAAGAGCCATTGAGAAATAGGCTTATGCCGGCGATCTTGGGTATGGGTAATGAACATTATCACTGCCTGGGGGCAAGTGTCGCCCAATAGCCATCAGAGGCAAATAATGTCACTCAGGACTCGATTTGCCTATGCTGCAGCCTTAACGGTTATGGCAATCTGGCGATGAACGCATTTCACTTAGCAAGTCATCGTGGTGACATGGTTTTATTAGCGTTAATGCCCTACTACGACGATCTCCAGAGTAACGAGCAGATTATTGGGCACGCCTTTTAATTTTCGGCGGGATATGCTAAGGCAGTATGCTAAATAGGCGACCTCCCTGTCAGGGGAGCTCCAGGAACCGGGAAAAATCGGTTACGGCTCATATCAAGGGTAACCTCCCACACCGAGTCTAACCAGGTACCAGCCCCTTGGTATATGGGCTATCACAGCCTTAGCGCAGTTGACAGATCATACTGAAAAGCGCTATCTTAAATAGCGAATGCCAACGGATAAAGGAAAGGAGTGTAAGTATGGTAGGAATTACGTCTTATGGTGCCTACATACCACGGTACCGAATTAACCGAATGACTATATACGGATCCATCGGTTTCGTGAACCAAGCAACGATAATGCCGGGTGAAAAGGCAGTAGGTAATCATGATGAGGACAGCCTCACTATGGCGGTAAATGCAGGAGTCGATTGCTTAACCGGCCTGGACCGGAACAAGGTCGATAGTCTTTGTTATTCGACTACTACAGCTCCCTATAGGGAACGCAGCAATGCAGGAATAATTGCCACCGCCTTAGATTTAAAGCCACAGATTCGAATTGCAGATTTTAGCGATTCGCTTAAATCTGGAACCACTGCCCTTCTCTCCAGCTGCGATTCTATCGCCGCTGGTTCAGAAACCAGCATACTTGTCTGTGCCTCCGATTGTCGACTTGGTCCAGCTGGAAGCTTCCAAGAGGAAATGTACGGTGACGGTGCTGCCGCTCTGCTGTTGGGAGATAAAAAGGTGATTGCGACACTGGAGGGTAGCTACTCCATATCGTACGATTTTGCTGATCACTGGAGGCATGAGGAAGAGAGGTTTAACCGAATATGGGAAGATCGATGGGTTCGTGATGTGGGATACAGCAAATTCATCCCCGAGGCAATTAGCGGGTTAATTAAGAAGTACGACATCAATCCTAAAGACATAGCTAAGGTCTGCTATCCCTGTATGTACGCCCGCGCTCATGCTAATATCGGTAAGCAGTTGGGCTTTGAGCCCGATCAGCTACAGGATCACATGTTCACCACATTAGGCCTGACCGGCACGGCAAACCCTTTGATGCTACTGGTGGCAGCGCTGGAGGATGCCAAGCCGGGGGACAAAATAATCGTCGCCAGCTATGGAAGTGGAAGCGATGCCATGTTTTTCGAGGTAACACCGGAAATCAAGAAGATCAAGGGGAGAAAGGGTGTCAAGAACAGCCTGGCAAATAAAAAGGACCTGACCAGCTACGAAAAGTATGTGACCTTCAAACAGGTTCTTGCAATAGATATCGCAGGTCGAGGTGAAGAGGCGGTTCCGTCATCATCATCGATATTATGGCGGGACAGGAAAAAGGCTTTAGCCCTTGTAGGGACGCATTGCAGGCGCTGCGGCACTCCCCAATTCCCCCCCCAGCGCGTATGTGTAAAACCCGATTGCGGCGCAGTCGATGAGATGGAGGAGTACCGCTTCTCCGATAAAAGAGGTCATATCTTCACCTATACCGGCGACAATCTGGTATATACCCCCGACCCGCCCGAACTATACGGAGTGATCGATTTCGAGGGTGGTGGGCGTTCTCAATTTAACCTGACCGACTGTGATCTGGACGAACTCGAAGTAGGAATGCCAGTAGAATGTACTTTCCGTCGGAAGTACTACGATCGCGGTGTTACCGGTTATACGTGGAAAGCAGTACCTGTAAGGGTTTAAGAAGGAGGAACTTGAACATGGCTGAAGGTATAAAGGATAAAGTTGCCATCATCGGAATGGGTTGCACCCGTTTCGGTGAGAGATGGGATATGAGTAGTGAGGATCTCATGGTTGATGCCTATAAAGAATGTATTGAGGATGCCGGAGTTGATAAGAAAGATATAGATGCCGCTTGGTGGGCTGCCCTCTATTCGATGCAGGGGTTTAGCGGTATACAGCTATCTCAAACGTTAAAACTGCAATACCTGCCAGTAACCCACGTGGAGAACGCCTGCGCCAGTAGCACAGAGGCGCTGCGGGGTGCAGCCTATGCCCTTGCCTCCAATTGCTGCGACATGGCGCTCGCTGTCGGCGTCGAGAAGCTAAAGGACGTTGGCTATGGTGGTCTTCCCGATCTTAAAACTCCGGCGGAGTTCCTCACCATGCCCAACATGTCAGGACCCGGCGTATATGCCATGATGGCTACCAGGTATTTTTCACGCTACGGCATACCGCCCGATGAGGGGAAGCGAATGCTCGCTAGGGTATCATGGAAGAGTCACCAGAACGGCTTCAAGAACCCCAAGGCACACCTGCGCAAGGCGGTATCGCTCGATGATATCGTAAATGCCCCGATAATTGCATGGCCACTTGGCCTCTTCGATTGTTGCGGGGTCAGTGATGGCTCAGCAGCAGCTATTCTGGTGCGCGCAGAGGATGCTAAGAAGTTCCGCCCTGACCCGGTATACATCAAGTCGCTTCAGATCGCTGCCGCCTCAGGCGCGGATATGTGGTACACTGATTACGACTACACCCATGCGGAGACGGGTTACCAGTGTGGCTTAAGGGCCTACAAAGAGGCGGGGATAAAAAACCCGCGCGAAGAAATAAGCATGGCCGAGGTACATGACTGCTTCTCTATCACCGAGGCGGTAACTATGGAGGACCTCCAGTTCAGCCCACGAGGCAAGGTGCGTGGGGACATTGAGTCTGGGTTTTTTGACCTTGATGGCGAGCTGCCGGTTCAACCAGATGGCGGTCTCAAGTGCTTCGGACATCCCATTGCCGCCTCGGGAATACGGATGGTATATGAGATGTACAAGCAGCTCCAGGGTAAATCTGGGGATCGTCAGATAAAGAACCCTAAGCTTGGGCTTACCCACAACATGGGTGGCTATCCGCCATGGAGTGTGGTCGGGATTGCTATCCTAGGTCTCTAGTGTATTGATTGGAGGGTTCGTTGGTATTTCAGTGAATCCTCCATTTCTATTAAACGAAAAAGGTAACAAAGAAAAAATGAACAGTATAATCAATAGAACGAAGCTCTCCTTGCTTCAAGGTGATATAACCAAGCAAAGCACCGATGCTATCGTCAATGCTGCCAACTCCGGCCTTATGGGTGGCGGTGGCGTGGACGGTGCGATTCACCGCTGCGGCGGCACCTCTATCCTTGAAGAGTGCAAGCAAATCGTTTCTAGACTAGGACGCCTGCCCACTGGTGAAGCAGTGATTACCACCGGCGGGAACCTCAAGGCGAGGTATGTCATCCACACCGTAGGGCCAGTTTGGCGCGGCGGCCACCGTGGTGAGCCTGAGCTTCTCTCAAGCTCCTATCGCAATAGTCTGGGGTTAGCGGTAGCCAACAGCTTAAAGACGGTTGCCTTTCCCTCGATAAGCACCGGTGCCTTTGGATACCCGGTGATTCTTGCTGCTGCCGTAGCACTGGAGACGGTCATTGACTTTCTCCGAGAGGATGAGTCCCTGGATGAAGTAGTTTTCGTCCTCTTCGATGATGCCACCTACCAGAGATATGTTCCTGCATTAGAAGAGCTACTACCTGCGACGGGTTAGCCTGGCTTTTAGGAATATGCTCACAATATTGATTGCATCCCCTATCATTTAAGCCTACAAAGTTCGATAAACTAAACTTGTCAGTGTCCCAGCGAGGTGCTAGAATTATGAAGGATAGGTATAAAAGGGTCCCTGTAGCTCAGTGGATAGAGCAACTGCCTTCTAAGCAGTGGGTCGTGAGTTCGAATCTCACCAGGGACGCCAGCCCATAGCTGGCTCAAAGCTATCTTATCCCCCGATCCCTGGGTAAAAACCCGGGGATTTTTGCAAAAAGACCAACTGCTTCGGTAAAAAAGGGGGGACAAGATGGCAAAGAATATCCAAGAGCAACTAAACCGGATTGTTGAAAGGAAGAGCAGGGTAACCCATCTCGACAACTTGATTCAGGGCTACAGGCTCTACGCCCGAACCGAGGGCAAGAGCCCGAAAACGATAACAATCACCACCACGGCGGTCACTACCCTTAGAGACTTCCTTGAGTCCAAGGCGTTTTCCACTGATGTCGCCGATATAGGCATCCAGGAACTGAGAGAGTTTATACTTTACCTCCAACAGGTAAAAGCCTACCAGCATCACCCTTACACTAAACCGCAGGATAGGCAGCTATCGGGCCACGCCATAAATTGCTATCTTAGAGCGATAAGGGCCTTCTGGTCCTGGCTGATGCGTGAGGAGATTATCCTGTCAAACCCCTTCATCAAGCTAAGAATCCCCAAGCCTCCAAAGAAGGTGATCCCTACATTCTCAGAGAGCCAGATACAGGCCCTGTTGGGAGTGATACGCACTTCTACACCAATCGGCTTCAGGGACTGGACGATGGTACTTACGCTCCTCGATACTGGACTCCGGGCTAGCGAACTTGTAGGCTTCACCCTAAATAATGTTAACCTGGACGACGGCTTAGTCAAATTATGCGGCAAGGGGGCAAAAGAGAGGATAGTTCCCATAGGGGCAAGGGTTCAGAGGGCAATGTGGAAGTATATCCATCGTTATCGTACACAGCCTTCCAATCCCCTTTGCGACAACCTATTCCTGACCAGTATTGGTGAGCCTATAACTGTGAATCGCCTGGAGACTATCATTGAGAGCTATGGTAGAAAGGCGGGGCTAGAGGGAATCAGGTGCTCCCCTCATACGTTCCGCCATACCTTTGCAATCAGCTACTTGCGAAATGGTGGGGATGTTTTCTCGCTACAGCAGATATTGGGGCACTCCAGCCTCGATGTAGTGAGAGTCTATGTTAACCTGGCGGAGGCGGATGTGAAGGCCTGCCACAGGAGGTTTAGCCCTGCTGATAACATGGAACTGAGACGCAGCTAGATTTTGACGATCCCTCTTATGTAGCTGCGTTCTCTCTTTGACATATCAAAGGATTGAGCTTCCGATGCTTACTATCTCAAACCCCTAGCCGGGACAAATTGGGCATTTGCCTGGGAATACCCGCTTGAGGCTCCACTTTTCTAGCTGCTTCACTATTTTCGGAACTAAGTCCGAGGCTGTCCTGGGGACTATTATCTGATTGACGGGTAAGTGATTCTTTTTCAATTCTTGCTCTAGCCCCTGTGACAATGCTTGCTTTACCTCTTCCCACCATCGCCACAATTCCTCGTCTGCCAAGTGGACTTTCAATGCTTCAAACAAGGGTCGCCGCTCAAATTGGAACCGCACCTCCAAAGAACTATCGGTCTGCCGTCGAAAGCTAGGCTGTCCCCATTGCCATACACATTCTGATTCTGGACTTGGCTCGTATTCGTCAAGGTCTACATAAGAGATAAGTGTGTCCCAGGCTTCATCATATAATTCATCTCTCCATAGACGAATTTCGTCGCATAAATCCTCGAAATGCTTCCTTTTAGCGTCGACAATTAAAAGATTCCCAATAGACTCGCCAAGCACCTTCTTAGCTGCCTCAAAGTGCTTCTTCCTCTCCCGTATGAAGCGAGGATTCCGAAGTGGGAAATCTGTATCTTGCAGTTCTTCCAGGACATCCGTGGGTGATGTTAAACCCCTCGCGAAACAATTAAATATGAATTCCAGTTCTTCTTCTGAAGATCCGGGATGTTTTCCCATGATTAACCCCTATTATGTACCAGTTTATGCCCTTGGGTTATGCTAGGCTATCTCTAGACAAATTGCAAGGAGGTCTGTCGTGAGATTAATGACGGTAAGCGAGGTGGCAAGGGAGATAGGGCGTTCCACCGACTGGCTCAGGGAAGCGGAACGGAAGGGAAAGATTCCCCGAGCAAGGCGGGACCTGAACGGCTGGCGAGTCTACACCGAGGAGGACATATCCAAGATCAGGGAACTCCTCATCCCTAGTACTGTGTAATTGATGGCACTAGCTGACGGCAGGAACATAGGCGAATATCATGCTTCTAATGGATCACCTTACTACTTTGGATACCCTGATTGAGGCCTATCGTCTCAATGCCCGAATTGAGGGCAAGAGCCCGAAGACGGTTGCTATTTACACTACTGCTCTCACTATTCTTAACAATTTCCTGAAGCAGGATGGGCTTCCCACTGATGTCGGCGAGATCGGTGTGCTAGAGATTCGGCGGTTTATACTATATTTACAACAGACGAAAACATATAAGGAACACCCTTATACAAGGCCGCAGCAGAAGGGACTAACCGGGCACACCATAAACTGCTACCTCAGGGCGATTAGAGCCTTCTGGAGCTGGCTCGTCTCCGAGGAAATTATTGAGACCAATCCCTTCCACAGGATAAAGATTCCGAAGTCGCCCAATAAGGTGATTCTCCCGTTTACAGACGATCAGATAATGTCTCTCCTCGCTACCATTGATACCCACTCAGCTACAGGCTTTAGAGACTGGACGATGATCCTCACGCTTCTCGATACAGGAATCCGGGTGACCGAGCTCTCCAAAATAGAACTAAAGGACGCAAATGTAAATCAGCGCTCTCTGAAGGTCTGGGGCAAAGGGGCCAAGGAGCGAGTCGTGCCAATTGGAGGAACGGTTCAGAGGGCAATAGTAAAGTATGTGAACCGATACCGGTCCAACCCTGTCAATCAGCTATCGGATCGTCTTTTCCTTACTAGAGCCGGAGAGCCCTTAACGGCGAATCGTATCGAAACCATTATTGAAAACTACGGCAGGAAAGCAGGGATAGAGGGCGTTAGATGTTCGCCCCATACCTTTAGGCACACGTTTGCTATAAATTACCTTCGGAATGGCGGGGACGTATTTTCTCTGCAACGAATACTAGGGCATAGCACACTTGATATGGTTAAGAACTATCTCAACTTAGCGCAGTCCGACCTTCAAGCCGCCCACTTGCGCTGTTCGCCGGTCGATAACATGCAATTAAAGGCTGGCAGAGCCTCCATACACAACATCAAAAGAGTCCCCATTGAGATAGCAATCCCGGTTCTGGTTGGAGATGGGCAATGAGCGGCAACACGCTTGTCTATCTCCAGCTATATCTCCGCCTCGGTCTAAGTCCTTTCCCTTTGAAGCCCCGCTCCAAGGAGCCATTGGTCAGTGGGGCTCGACAGGGCAGATTTCCCTTGGAGGAGGAGCGGTGAAGCTTATCTCTGAGCTAGAGGTAGTGCAGGAGGCAACAGCAAAGGGTGGCTTCCTCAGAGATTTTGTCAACCATTGCTTCACCCATAACGGATGCTCCCAAAGTGCTGCACCTATGGGTTGCCCTGGGCACGCTAGCTGGGCCTAGCGACCCTATTCCACAACTAAAAATCCATACCTTTTTTGAACTGTCGCCAGTTTTGGCTGATTATAGCACAATCAACATCAATCCCTAAAAATAATCCCAAATCAAAAAATAACGGAGGTTACAATGGTATCCTGTGATATATGCGGTAAAGAATTTAAAAATACTCAAGGCTTAAGAGGACACAAAAATTTCGTTCACGCCGACACTGGAATCAGCATTGGGCAGCCGGTAGCTCAGCAAGCCGCCCAGCAGCCACTGAGTTCCAATTTAGGTACTCGAGTAACTACTGAGCAGAGGCTGAGCCAACTGGAGAATAGATTTGCTAGGCTGGAGCATATTACTGGAGTTGGGGAAACGGACGAACTGGAGAAGCTACTCAGTATTACTGACACACCACTTACTGGGCGAGTTGCCCAGCTTACTGAGCAACTTAGTAAACTGACTGAGCAATTGAAATCTGAATACGTTTCCAGAGAGGCAATGGAGACCATAGTGGCTGAGCTAACTGGAGAATCTGAGTCCCTTCACAAAGAGATAGCAAATACATATAACATGTCGGCCATTGCCATACGCGAGAGCCATGAATCGTGTGAGAATAGCTTTTCGAAAATAGAAGGGCAATCAACAGCTACAGCTAACGAGTTATATGAGCTATCGAAAAACGTCAAACATATCCGGGAGTCAGTCCAAGGTAATCGCGCTTCAGTTAATCAGCTAAATACCAAATTAGTTTCACTCGAATATACGTTATCTGAGCTTGAGAAAAAGATTATTAGAGTGAACAACCTTGCGAGGCGCGTGCCGACAGGGGAAATAGTCAGTATCCAGCTAAGTGACAAGCGTGAGCATCACTTCCGAGAGTATAAGAGTTCAGAAGCATTAGCTCAGCCTTATAGAACTAAACGTGATCTAATTTTGGGTGACCGATGGGTAGATTTGGCAGAACCGGAGGATTAGATAGTCACGCCAAAATTAACCAAAAGATGAAATGTTCAATAGCTACAATCTAGATAATTTTATCAGCATTCGCTTTACTATAGAGCGAGCAGTTGTTAACCTTTAGGTTATTGGTTCGGATCTAACTCAGAGAGCCATTTAAGTTAGAAGCAAGAACCTTTTCCAAGACTTTTGCATTTGTCTATTAGAAAGCGGCCAAGAGAACGTACAGGGACAAATTGGATGTTGGTTAATTGACTGAACAGAATAGAAGTTTGTGTGATTGATTAAACGATCTGGACTTTTGTTACCTAATATACATCCTCGATTGCCCGAATGTCATCAAGTGTTATAAATTGGCCACGATGAGGATTACAGAGTCTGCTACGGGCAGAGATGCTAGCAACTAGTATCCCTCGCTATGGATCTATTCGAAAACCCCATCCAATAAATAGCTATCATATTCTTCCTGTGACATACCCAGAAGCTCTTTGTACACATACTCGCTGTGCTCCCCCAAAAGAGGAGACCCTCTCTTCAACTCTCTTGGGGTCTTGGATAGCGTAAAGCAACCCCCTAGATAAGAGTGACGCCCTAACACAGGGTGATCCAACTCCCAGAATTGATGCCGATGCTTTACCTGAGGATCGTGCTCACATACATCTTCGGCATTTTGCACCACTCCTGCCGCCACTCCAGCTTCTTGCATCTTGGCCATAACGTCCTCAGGGGGATAGTTAACCGTCCACTCCTCTATTAAGCGGTCTAAATCCGCCTCATTTTTCTTCCTTCCCAGAAGCGTTTGAAACCTTGCCTCCTTTGACCACTCTGGGTTGCCCATGACCTCACAAAGAGATCTCCATTCTTGGTCGGTGAATACGGCAATTGCACACCACCTGTCGTCCCCTTGGCATGGGTAGGTGTTATGAGGCGCGGCGTAATGGCAACTGTTACCAGCCCTGGTCTGGATTCGCCCGTTTACTGTGTAATCCAACAATGCTGGAGTAAAACCGAATATGGCCGTCTCAAGCTCAGAGAGATCTATATACTGCCCTTGTCCTGTTCTCCTTCTATAGTCCAGAGCAGCTATTACTGCCGTCACCCCTAGAGTAGGGGCAATAAAATCCGGCACAGATTGCCCTACCATGACCGATCTTCCATCAGGCCTTCCAGCAATATTGGTAAAGCCGGCGTACGCTTGTAACTGAGGGCCGTAACCAGGCATGTCGGCGTGAGGCCCGGTGTTCCCAAACAGCGAGGTACTGATCATAATAATGTCAGGCCTCAGCTTCTTTATGTCTTCGTAGCTCAATCCCCATTTCGCTATTGTACCAGGGCGGAAGTTATCGACTACCACATCGGCCCACCTGACCAGCATTTGGGCGACCTCCAGGGCTCGTGGATGATTCATATTCAGGCCAACGCTCAGCCTGTCATTGTTAACAATGTCAAACAGGAAACTGCCGTTTACGTTAACCACGTCATCCTTCCAGGGTGGGGCAAGTCTCACATTATCAGGCCTCTTCATTGATTCAATGCGGACGGTCGTGGCTCCGTGCTCAGCGAAGGTTTTCATAGTAAGCGTGCCCACCCCCGCATACACAAACCCAGCAATCTTGACATCTTCAAAAACGTGCCGTTGCATCTCAAACCTCCTCCAACACGTCTAGATTACTCTGGCTGCTCTTAGGTCAATAAGGTCCTTCGTGGTAAAGCCCATCTCCGCCTCGTAGACCTCCTGGTTATGCTCACCAATAAGAGGAGGACGTCGCCATTCGCCAATAGGGGTCTCCGAAAATAGAGCAAAGGCCCCTGGATATGTAACCTGGTCGTCTAACTCCTCGTGGTTAACCGTCCTAAAGAAGTCTCTTCCCTGAAGCTGTTCGTCTTCCACCAAATCCTTGGTATCACTTAAGCGGTAGAGCATAATCTTCTCCTTCAGGGCTTCCTCCCAAAGCTCTTCCTTAGTCTGGCTTTTGAAGAATTCTCCCAGTACCTGAAAAAGATAGGTAAATTCTTCCATGGCGGTTTCCCCGATACCCCACTGCGACCAGTCCTTTGCTTTCAACGCTTCCGGGGCCATCCCTTTCCTATCCATAAACTCAACCAGTAGCCGATTATTCCTTCCCCCTGGCTGCCCCCCTAGCAAGAGAAAAGCTACGTCTCCGTCTTTGCACTCCCATAGAATTGGCATTCTCAGACCCTTTCGAATAGTTAGCCCTCGCCCCGGCTTATCTAGCACTTGCCTGGCGGCAATCCATTGCGGCAAATACTCCAGAGATATGAAAATCCAAGTATCCCGTGCTGAGACATCAACATGTTGCCCTTCACCAGTTCCGGCGCTGTGGTATAGAGCCACCATGGTCCCCTGCGCAGCCTGTATGGCTGCCTGCACATAAGACTGGGGAACGCTCACTCGAAACGGACTATCCTCGGGCTCACCGGTGACCGCCATTATCATTCCCATAGCGGCAACCACTATATCAGGAGCTTTATAGTGTGCATAGGGACCTGTTCCACCAAAACCGCTGATAGAGGTCATGACCAGGCTTGGCTTTATTTCACTCAGTACTGAATAGCCCAAACCTATGTTGTCCATGTACGCGGGCTCGAATGACTCAATGACGACGTCAGCACCTTTAACCAGCCTCTTGAACATATCCTTGCCTTGGGCGGTTTCTATATCTAAGGTGATGGAACGCTTGTTGGTATTGTATGCCCAGAAAAGGAGGCTCTTGCTTGGGTCTACAATGTCATGATAAAAGGGCCCCCTGTGCCTGGCCAGAGCACCACCTACCTTCTCCACCTGTATAACGTCTGCTCCCATGTCGGCAAGAATCTTTCCACAAGCCATACTTTCTTCGTCTGTCAGGTCTAAAACGTGGTATGGTTCCAGCATCTTCTTCATCCCCTTCTCTCCTCCACTTCATATAAGTATAGTAGGCAAACCAGACTCTTGATCATCGGGATCATGCATCTCCTTGAATTCTGTTAAGCAGGTAAGCGAAGCGACGAAGTGACGCTGAGTAAAAGGGCCTAAACATCCAGAGAATCTTACCTCTCTCGATCTAGCTATCAGGGCACATTACGCGATGTCACGTCCCCACTCCCTGGTGATCTGGTAAGTCATATCCCGGAACTCTTTCTCATCGGGAAGCGGCCTTACCAGCCACTCCCTGTAGAAACTATCTATGTCGGGCAGGGCATCGAAGATGATCGGATAACCTACGGGTACAGCCTCCACCTTGAGCAGACTGCCGCACCCCGGGCAGTAGAACTCCCGCACTTCGCACAGGTTGGGGTCGGGGCACTTGAGGCCGGGATAAATCTCCTCCAACTTCTCGGTATCGTCTCTGGCGAAGATCAAAGCGTTCAGCTTCCAGTTCTGCCGCCAGTCCCCGAACTCATGCCCGCAGTCGCACTTTACGATCCGCTCTCCGGCCTTGTCCACTACGTAGAGGTGCTCGCCCAGGGGCAGCAGTATCCTCTCCAGCCAGGGAACGCGCTCCTGGAGGATCTCGACATACTTGTCGAATCTATCGTCGTCCTTGGGCTTGCTCATAATTTCGAAGGTCTTGTGCCAGGGGAGCCTGCCGTCGTAAAGGTCTCTCAAATCCTCTTTGCTGTATGGCATTTCATCACCTCACAGATTAAAATCATCGGGCAGCGCCCAGAAGTCCTTGAACTCCTGGGTGAAGGCCTCGCTAAGCCTCATACTACTCTGGTACATCTCCAGAATCTTGCCGTCGAGATTACGCTCCATCAGCCTCTGACGGGACTTCTGCCACCACTGCTCTACCGGCACACCGCGCGACAATCTCTCCTTTCTCTTGGCTTCGCGCAGTTTGCTGGTGGCAGCCTCATCGATCTGCCACTCCTCGGTCATCTCGTTGAAGATCACGTCGACGCAGTAGATATTTCTGGCCATCCAATCAGTGGCAAATCCTTCATCTAGGTCATCTTTAATTCTCCTCGGCTCTCTCTCAATGGGGTCACCCAGTCCCCCGGCAGAAGCCGTGTCGGTAACAAGTACGTCGCCATCATAGACCAGTATCGGTGGTGGTATAAGGCCCACGTTGGTGACTTGGCCCTGAATTCTATCCTTCCACTCGGCGGGATGGCCCAGCTCGTGGAGAAGTGGTTGCCTATTCTCTATCAATTCCTGTAGATTATCGTAACGAACCAGGAGGGTATTTCGTTTGCCGCCGGGATAGCCACCGAACTGGCCGAGATTGGGGATGATGCCATCAGAAGCGGTCCCAATGGCCCCACTGGCAATAGTCTGTGTTACTCTGTGAAGCAGCGTGACACTGGCTAGTGCCACGCCGGAGCGGAATTTGCCGTACCCAGTGGAGTAGGGTTCAAATCGCCGTGTCATCTCCAGCTGGGGTACGAAGAGTTCCCACACTTCTGCATTGCCCATATCAACTAGCTGGGTGGCTATCCACCCCCCACAATCGCACCCATCGCCAACCCCCGTAGCCCCAGGCCCGAAGGTACCTGTTTCGGCAGCCAACAGAGGGCGCTTGGTACCCAGTGCGTCGTAGCCAGCCATCTGCCAGCCAGCACTGGAACGCCAGTTGAACGTCTCCTCCCTGAACCCACGCAGATAATAGGCAATCCCTAACATACTTTGCCACAGGCCGAACAGATCAAATATTGGGGCCCATGGGTCCGCGGTCGCCAGCCTCTTGATCTCACTTGGGTTCAGCAAGGAATCGACAGCTGGCTCCTTAATCTCGCAGGCGAGAAGGGTTCCTAGATTGGAACGGCCGTCGTACGAGATGGTCTGCGTCAGGACTGTTGAGAAGCAACCCCGCAGGCCGGTGGGAGTTCCGTTGAAGGGGTGCCATCCCCACTCGCCAGTCCCTTCGAAATCCAGCACCAGACGCCCGGACGGCAAGATGTCAGTCTGTATGGGGATTAGCCGTATGGTATCCCGATTGGCAGGGAGCCAGGAAATTGGTTGCTTTGCCATATCAAGTTCAACAGGTACCACATCTCGGTAGCGCCCGGGAACCGTCCTCTGCCGAACGCGGGCGAGCTGGTTGCGCCGCTCTTCCTCTATGAGCTCCCTCGTGGCCCTCTTGTAGTAGTCGAGTCCGAATTCACGAATTATGTTTTTGACCTCTTCGCGCACCCTGATATTGGCTGCTATGGCCCCCTTGCGATTTAACAGAAACATATCCGCCATATCCAGGCTGAGCTCGATCTTGAGCTCGAAGTCTCTCCTGAGAAGATCATTGGCCCCCCATTTCTCACAACAGAACCTCAATCCGTCCGAGCCCCGCTCTGCATTTGCCGTGGGCATGCATCCCGGGCTCACTGCGCCAATATCCATCTCCATAATCACCGTGCAAACCCAGCCCACCAGTTCGCCTTCCCAGAAAATCGGCAGGATATCGTAGACATCAGCAGGGTGCATGCCGGCGATAACGGGATCATTGGCTATGAACAGGTCGCCCTCATTTATGCCCACGTCCTGCTCGTAGTTCTGTTTGATCATCCACTGTATGCACTCACCCATCGGCATGATGTGAGCCTGGATGCCGGTCGATTGGGCGATGCTGGCTCCATCAGCGGTATAGAATCCGAGGCAGAGTTCGGCCACCTCTCGCACAAAAGGTGAAGCGGATATCATACGGGTAGTCTCCCTGCCCGCCATCAAAGATGCCATTATCCGGGAATGAAAAAGCTCGCTCTTGACAGGGTCCTCTCTGAGTAGGTAAGGCTCGGTGATGCCAGCATAGCAACCAGTCTCCCAGTACAGCCTCTCATTTTCCTCCATCATCTGCTTGAGGGTCTTCCCGCCTTCTCCTATTCCTTTGCTCTCGCTCATCATAACCTCCTCTGATCGCTGTTTCCCAATTGGGGAATCCTCAGGTGAGCCACAGCAGCGACCACTCATCCATCCTGGCCCGTCTCCCCGGCGGGAGGAAGAAGGTGGTGGCTGGAGCCTCAACTACAGCTATCCCCTCGATCTCGTTCCCCGGTCTGATCTGGTCCATGTCGTAGATAACGGCCCTGTGCCACTCGCCGTCAAAGTACACTTCCCTCTCCCCCTTGATAGCTTCTTGTAGTGGATCCTTTCCCTCCAGAGATCTCTTAACTATTTTAGGCTTGACCTTGGGAATAGAGGCGGTGAGCCCCAGCTCGAAGATCCAATATCCTGCCCGCTGATGCTTGGCCACGCCAGCAAACACCTTCTCATATAGGTCCTCAAATGCAGCGATGAGTTTGTCCATATCCTCGGCGCTGTTTATGCGAGAGACAGGTGATGGCACCTCCAAGTCGGACATCTGGCTCCCGTAGCGCACGTAGGCTATCTGACGCACCCTGGCCTGCTCCCATGGCAGACCCTCGGCAGCGAAGTCAGCCTGTGCCAGCTTCTCCAGCTCTTCCCACCCAGGATTGAGCATCCCCTGTCCCATCATCATCTTCCAGCTTTCGTCAGCGCCATAGTGAATCATAACCGTGGTGGACTTCTGGTATCGGTGGCTGATGTCCACCGCAGCAGAACCGAATGAAGAGAAGGCCGCTGCGTAGGGCAGGGTGGCCACTCCCTTGAAGGGCAGGCCTTCGGTGTAGCCAGCGAGGTGCATCGGGCCAGCCCCGCCATAGCCCAGAAGGTGATAATCTGCCGGGGAGAATCCCCGAGCATAGAGCACTGCCCTGATGTGCTCCTTCATAGTGCTGTTGATGAGCTTATACACCCCCTCTGCGAGGTAATAGGGGTCGACGCCCAGGACATCG